>JBGPMT010000001.1:0-35688 GCA_041487135.1 Binataceae bacterium (SeqCode)
TCTCGATCGCGAAGCGGCCGATCGCCGCGGGATCGAGCCGCGCCGCGTAATTCAATTGATCCATCAGCGCGGCGAGCGCGGTGTTGAAACGCTGGCGCTCGATATGGTCGGTGACGGTGCGAATGGCCTTGTGGGCGCGGCGCAGCGTCTCCGCGTTGGGCGAGCCCGCCGGGCATCCCGCCTCGACGTAGCGCCGGACCATCGTCCAGACCCGTGTCAGATAGCGCACGGTGCCGGTCACGCCGTCTTCGTTCCAGTTGGTGGGCTCCTCGAACGGGCCCATGAACAGCTCCCAGAGCCGGAGTGCGTCGGCCCCGTACTTCTCGATCATCGAGTCGGGCGTGACCACGTTGCCGCGGCTCTTGGACATCTTCTGCCCGTCGGCCGCCCACACCATCCCCTGGTTGCGCAGCACCAGGAAGGGTTCCTTGAAATTGATCAAACCCGCGTCGAACATCACCTTGGTCCACATCCGCGCGTACAGCAGATGCATCACGGCGTGCTCGGCGCCGCCAACATAAAGATCGACCGGCAACCAGTAGTCGACCGCCGCGCGCTCGAACGGCGCGCGATCGTAATGCGGCGAGGCGAAGCGCAGGAAGTACCACGACGAGCAGGCGAAGCCGTCGAGCGTGTCGGTCTCGCGCTCGGCCGGCCCGCCGCATTTGGGGCAGGTGGTGTTGACGAACTCCGGAACGTTGGCGAGCGGCGAGCGTCCGGTGCCCGACGGCTGATAATCCCTCATGTCCGGCAGCACGACCGGCAACTGGTCCTCGGGCACGGGGACGATTCCGCAGGTGCGCTTGCAGTAGACCATCGGGATCGGCGCGCCCCAGTAACGCTGGCGCGAGATCAGCCAGTCGCGCATCCGGTAGCTCACCGTCGGCCGGCCGATCCGATGCTCCTCGATCCAGCGCAAGACGGCTTTGATCGCATCCGCAGTCTTCAGCCGGTCGAGAAACCCCGAGTTAACCGTGATGCCGTGTTCGGTGAAGGCGCATCCGGGATCGGGCCGGCTACCGTCGAGCGGCGCGGTGACGCGCGGAATTTCGAGGCCGTACTTGGTGGCGAACTCGAAGTCGCGCTGGTCTTCGCCGGGGGCGGCCATGATCGCGCCCGTCCCGTAGCCCATCAGCACGTAGTCGGCGATCCAGATCGGGATGTTTTTGCGGGTGAAGGGATTGTAAGCGTAGGCGCCGGTGAAGACGCCGGTCTTTTCCTTGACGGTCGAGAGCCGCTCGATCTCGCTCTGGCGGCGCGCCTGCGCGACGTACTCCTCGACCGCGGCGCGTTGCGCGTCGCTGGTGATCTCCGCGACCAGCGGATGCTCCGGCGCGAGCACCATGAACGAGACCCCGAACACCGTGTCGGGACGGGTGGTGAAGAAGCGCACTTCCTTCCCCGGATGGTCGGCGACCGGAAACGCGATCTCGGCGCCTTCCGAGCGTCCGATCCAGTTGCGCTGCATCAGCTTGATCGGCTCGGGCCAGTCGACCAGATCGAGGTCCTCGAGCAGCCGGTCGGCATAAGCGGTGATTCTGAAGTACCACTGCTCGAGATCCTTCTTGGTGACCGGGGTCTCGGTATGGCGCCAGCAGCAGCCGTTGACCACCTGCTCGTTGGCCAGGATCGTGCGGCACTCCTCGCACCACCATTGCGAGCCCACCGCGCGGTAGGCGAGGCCGCGCTTATGGAGCAGCAGGAAGAACCATTGCGTCCAGCGGTAGTAGCCGGGCTCGGAAGAATTGATTTCGCGCGTCCAGTCGTAGGCGCATCCCGACAACTTCAACTGACGTTTGAAGTTTGCGGCGTACTGCGGCACGGTCTGCTTGGGATGGAGCCCCTTGAGCAGCGCCTCGTTCTCGGCCGGCAACCCGAAGGCATCCCAACCCATGGGATGCAGGACGTTAAAGCCGGTCATGCGCTTGAAGCGGCCGACCACGTCGGGGGGAACATAGTTGTGCAGATGGCCGACCGAGAGACCGTTGCCCGAGGGATACGGGAACATCTCGAGCAGGTAGAACTTCGGTCGGCTGCGATCCTGGCCGGTCAGGTAGAGCTTGGCGCGCTCCCACTCGGCCTGCCAGAAGGGCTCGATTTTTTTAGGATCGTAGCGTTCGTCCATCAGCTTAGGCGGCCAGGTTGTTCCGGATCGTCAATCTAGCGCGGCGAAAAGCCCCCCTGCTACTTCTTGCGGGCGATTGTCAGGCCGTCGGCGAACGGCAGCATCACCGCCTCGACCCGCGTGTCCTTCGCGACCAGCTCGTTGATCTCGCGCACTCCGACGGTCTCGCTGTCCTGGTCGGCGCGGTCGAAGATCTTGCCGCTCCAAAGGACGTTGTCGATCAGGATGAGCCCGTTGGGCCGCGTATGCTTGAGCGCCTCCTCGTAGTAGGCGCAGTAGTCATCTTTGTTGGCGTCGATAAACGAAAAATCGAACACGGTCGAAGCGGGCAGCGCTCTCAGCGTAGCGAGCGCCGGTCCCAGCTTGAGCGTGATCTTGCCGGCGACACCGGCTTGCTCCCAGTAGCGCTTTGCGATCGCGGTCCATTTCTCGTTGACGTCGCAGCACAGCAGATGGCCGTCGGGCGGCAGCGCGCGCGCAATGATCAAGGCGCTGTAGCCGGTGAAGGTGCCGACTTCAAGCGCCGACTTTGCGCCGATCGCGTGCACCAGCAGTCCAAGCAGCGTTGCCTCCTCGGCTGCGGTCTGCATGCATGGCAGCCAGCCGCCGAGCTTCGAATTATCCCGTTCGATCTGAGTGCGAATTGGATCCTGGTTGTGCCCGTGTTCGAGCACATACCGGTAGACCTCTTCAGTTAGCGGGATCGATTTCTCCGGCATCGGGTTCACCCTCGCGGTTTCAGGCATGTTTGATCGGGCGCCAGATAAATTGTTGCGGAGAGCGGTCAATCACCCAGTTTATCCTAACCGGGATTTCATCGGAACCCCGGGATTTCATCGGAGCGGGTTGCCGCGGCCGTTTGCGGAGCGCCCGCTTATTTCATCAGGCGATCGATCTCACGCCGGGCGCGTTCCGGATGGGTCGCCTCCCAGTAGACCCGGCCGCATTGATCGCACAGCGCGAAGCGCTCGTGGCTGGCATAGACGTAGGGCGGGATGCGGCCGCCGACCACTTCGCGCGCGACCTGGCGAAGCGCGGTATTGCATCGCGAGCAGCGCGTAAAGGCATGGCGCCGGATGTCGAACGGACAGCGTTCGAGCACCGCGCGAAGCTGAGCGCGAAAATCGCCGGTTTCGAGGTACAGGACGTCGGATGCAGTGCGCAGCCGCTTGTCGCGTGTGAGCATCAGGCGGCCTTCAGTGCGTGCCCGCCGCAGCATCGCCGCGCCGTCGAGCCGTTCATCGCTGATCACGTCGGCGCCAAGCAATCTCAGCCATCGCGCCAGCCGCGCCACCATCCGGTCGGCGGCGAACTTCGGAATTTCCTCCATCGCAGGATCGTTTCCCTGTCTCGATGATCGGGGAGTATAGCAGGAGGACGTAGCTGACGGTCCGGGAGACTATCCGCCGCTCGCCGGCGGGAGGCGCACGATGACCGAAGAATCAGTCTCGTTCAAAGCCGGCGCGCTGACGCTCGAAGGGCGCTTCGCACGGTCCCCCTCGAAGGCGGCGACGCCCGGCGCCGTGGTATGCCATCCGCACCCGCTCTATGGCGGCTCGATGGACAACAACGTTGTGGCCGCGATCCTGAACGCGTTGTGGGCGCTGGATTTTGCGACGCTGCGCTTCAATTTTCGCGGCGTGGGGCGCAGCGAGGGAGCGCACGGGGGCGGCACGGCCGAGATCGAGGACGTGGCCGCCGCCGTGCGTTTTATCGGCGCGCAGCCAGGCGTGCGCCCCGATGGCATCGTGCTCGCGGGCTACTCGTTCGGCGCGCGGGTGGCGCTCAACGCCGCGTCCGGGATGGCGGAGGTCGCGACGGTCATCGCGGTCGCCTTGCCGGTCTCGATGATGGAGCCGCCGTCGATGGCCGGCTGGAACAAGCCGCTGGTGCTGGTGGCCGGCGATCGCGATTCGTTTTGCAGCGTGCGCGATATCGAAGCGTTCCACTTGCAGGTCAGGCCCCATTCCACTCTCAAGCTGATTGCGGGAGCGGATCACTTCTTTGCCGGTTTCGAGAGCGAGCTCAGCGAGCAGATTGCGCAAGCGATCAAAGGCGCAAGCTCCGCTTAGCGTGGCGCGGGCGGCGCGGCGGTCCGGGCCGCCTCCCAGATGGCATAGAACGGATCGCCGGGATTGGCCTTCGCCAGCTCGATAACCGCTTGAATCGTGGAGCGGGTGTCCTGATGGTGCGCCCGGTCGAGCGCCGCGAAGTTCCAGAGTTGATGGAAATAGATGAGGTAGTTGATCAGCACCGCGTTGTTCAGCGGCTCGCGATCGAGGTCGAATCGTTCGAGTCCCGAGAGCCGGGGCTTGAGCGCGGCGTAATCGGCTCTGATTTTCAAGAACAGCGGCTCGCGCTGCTTGACGATCTCTTCGTAGGGAAGCCGGCTTTGATAGAGGCGCAGCAATCGCGCCTCAGCCTGCAGCAGGAATGAGGCGAACTCGAGGTCGCTCTCCAGCACGCCGCGCGCGGCCCGGGCGTCGGCGGAATTCGGCCCGGCGGTCGCCGTGAAGAAGTCGACTGCGCCACGGCTGCCGGCCCAGGTGGCCGCGCTTTCATCGAACATCACGTCGCTGGCGAGGAAAAACGTGCGATGAAACAGCTCGTGGATCATGACGCCGGCCAGTTCGACGCGGCTTAAGTTGAGCAGGTTCGAGAGCAGCGGATCGTTGAAGAAGCCGAGCGTGGAGAAGGCGACTGCGGGCCGGACGAAGGTGTCGTAGCCCGAATCCTCCAAACCTTTGGCTTCCGCCAGCGCCGCGTCCCGGTCGAAGTAGCCGCGATAGGGAACCCGGCCGACGATCGGAAACCACCAGCTCACCGGCTGGAGCGAATCGCGCGGCGCCGCCATCACGACCCACACGATCGCGCCGCCGTCGACCTCGGTAACAGTCTGGTAAGCGCCGCCGACTTTGAGTCCGAGCCGGTCGCGGGCGAAGTCCCGCACCTCGAGTACCGTCTTGAGCTTGGCGCGCGTGTCGGCCGCCAGATCGGTGCGCTCGAGAACCTCGCCGATCGGCTTGCGGTTCCATAACAACCGCATCTCCTCGTAGGCACCGCGCGCGAGATAGCCGATTTCGCATCCCGAAATGCTGATCGCGAGCGTCGCGACGGCAAGTACCGCGACCGCGATACGGACGGCGCGCGATCGATCGATCGATCCGGCAGCGGATGGCGTCCGGCTGGGAGACCCGGGCAGCACAGGCGCCGGCCTTTATTCGGCGGGTTCGAGCGCGCCGTACTGGAGCTCGAACAGGCGGTAGTAGAGGCCGCGCCGATCGAGCAGCTCTTGATGCGTGCCGCTCTCGCGCAGTGTGCCGTTGCTCAGCACCAGTATCCGGTCGGCGCTCTGGATGGTCGACAGGCGATGGGCGATCACCAGCGCGGTGCGCCCGGTCAGCAGTTGCTCGAGCGCCAGCTGCACCAGATGCTCGGTCTCGCTGTCGACGCTCGAGGTCGCCTCGTCCATCACCAGGATGCGCGGGTCGTAGGCGAGCGCACGCGCGAACGAAAGCAGCTGGCGCTGGCCGGCGGAGAAATTGGCGCCGCGCTCATGGACCTCTTCATGCAGCTCGGCGGGCATCTGCTCGACAAAGCCCAGCGCCTGGGCGCGCGCCAGGGCCGCGCGCACCGCGGAGTCGTCGAGGTCGACGCGGCCGAGCCGGATGTTCTCCAGGATATCGCCCGCGAACAGAAACACGTCCTGCTGCACCAGGCCGATCGTGCGCCTGAGCTCGGTCAGGTCCCACTCGCGCACATCCACGCCGTCGACCAGAATCCGTCCGGCGCCGACGTCATAGAAGCGGGTCAGCAGCTTGATGATCGTAGTCTTGCCCGAGCCGGTGGGGCCGACGATCGCAACCTTCTGACCGGGCTCGACCGTGAGGCTCAGGTTCTTGAGCACCGGCTCGCCGGGGCGATAGGCGAAATCGACATGCTCGAAAACGATCGAGCCGCGGCAATCGGCGATTCGCGCCGGAAGCGCGGGGCGGGGAATCGGCGGTTGCTGGAGCAGCGCCTCGATCCGCTCCATCGCCGCCATCGCGGATTGCATGACGGTGTACTTCTGCGACATTTCGCGCAGCGGGTTGAAGAATTTCTGTGCGTAGTCCATGAAGGCGACCAGCGTGCCGAGTCCGACCAGGCCCCGAATCACGTCACCGCCGCCGGCCCACAGGATGATTCCGATCGTGATCGAACTCAGCGTCTCGACCGACGAGAACAGTCCGGCCTCGTAGATATTGGCGAGCATCAGCGACTCCCGCGCGCGCAGGTTGAGCTGATCGAACTCGCGGCGGCTTTCGCGCTCGCGCGTGAAAAGCTGGATTACCGACATCCCGGCCAGCGCCTCGGCGAGGTAGGCGTTGAGCCCCGCCAGCCGTTCGCGAATCTCGCGATAGACGACGCGCGCCCGCACCCGGAAAAAGTTGACCAGTATCAGCAGCGGCGGAATCGAGCACAGCGCCCAGAGCGCGAGGCGGGCGTCGAACCAGAACATGATCGCCACGATTCCCAGCAGAGTCAGAACGTCGTTGAAGATCGTGAGCGAGCCGGCGTTGACCATTTCGCTGATCGCGTCGATATCGGTGGTCATGCGGCTGACCAGGCGGCCAACCGGCGTGCGATCGAAAAACGCCATCGGCAGACGCTCGATATGATTGAACAGCGTGCTGCGCAAATCGGACATACTGTTCTGAGCGACCATCATGGTCAGGTAGAACTGGCCATAGAAGGTCGCGAACTCGCCGAGCAGCATCGTGATATACAGCGCGCCCATCGCGAGCAGGCCGTGGGAGCCGGCAGCATCCAGCACCGGTCGCAGCCAGTGGGGGGCGGGCCGGCGGCGCGGGTCGAGGAAGAGATCGATTGTGAGCTTGACCAGATAGGGCTGGGAGAGCGCGAACAGGGTGTTGAGCGGCATCAGGATGACGGAGAACCAGAACTGCCGGCGGTAGGGACGTACGAAGCTCCACACCCGTCTCAGCAGCGTCAGCTCGCGCACGGGGGCGAGCTTTTCTTCGCGGCGAATCTCCATCGCGCTCAGTACCGCGTGAGCTCCTCTTCGAGCAGTTGGCGATGGAACAGCTCGGCGTAAATCCCCCGCCGCGCCATCAGCTCCTCGTGCGTGCCGCGCTCGGCGATCATGCCCTGCTCGAGCACGATTATCTGGTCGGCGTCGCGCACCGTGGAGGCGCGATGCGAGACGACGATCGTGGTATGGCCGCGCACGCTCTGGCCAAGGCTCTCGAGCACCGCGCGCTCGGTCTCGGTGTCGACCGAGGAGAGCGCGTCGTCGAGCACCACGATCGAGGGGTTGTAGGCCAGCAGCCGCGCGATCGTGACGCGCTGTTTCTGCCCGCCCGAGAGCGACATCCCGCGCTCGCCGACAACCGTGTCCAGGCCGCGCGGCAGCACTGCGAGGTCGCCGTCGAGCCCGGCGACGTGCGCGGCCTCCGCGAGCTCCGCGCGCGGCGCGTCGATCCGGCCGAACGCGATATTGCGGGCCAGCGTATCGGAAAACAGCAGCGGCTCCTGCGGCACCACGCCGACCGTGTGGCGCAGCGCGCCGAGCGGCAGCTCGCGGATATCGCGGCCGTCGATCGTGACCCGTCCGGCGGTCGGCTCGATCATCCGCGTCAGCAGCTTGACCATCGTCGATTTTCCCGCGCCGGTGCGCCCCACGATCGCGAGCTTCTCGCCCGGCCCGACCGTGACGTTGATGTCGCTCAGCGCGTAAACCGGCGCGGCGCCGTTGCCGCCGCCGTTGCGGTTCGCGAAATAGCTGAACGACACGCCCGCCCAGGCCACCGCGCCCGCGACCTCCAGCCTGATCCCGCCGCTATCCTCGACCATCGCGGTCGAGCTGGTTTCGAAGATTTCCGCCAGCCGCTTCATCGCCGCCTTACCGCGCTGATAGAGCGAAATCGTCCAGCCGAGCGAGGTGGTCGGCCAGGCCAGCGCCACCAGGTAGCTCATGAACGCCACCAGGTCGCCGATCGAGATTCGATGCGCCATCACCAGCGCGCCGCCGTAGATCAGCACGATCATCGTCGAGGTCGCCGCCGCCCCGCGAATCAGCGGTAGCAGCGCGCCGCGAATCTGCGCGAGCTTGAGCCCCTGCTCGTTGTAGCTGTCGTTGAGTTCGCGAAACTGCGCCGCCTGATGCGCTTCGAGCGTGTAGGCCTTGACGATATGGATCCCGGAGAGGCTCTCCTGGATTTTCGCGCCGATCGCGCCGATCCCCTCCTGCACCCGCAGGCTGCGCTCCATGATCGAGTGCGAGAGCCGGTACATGACGAAGAACAGCGCCAGGTAGGGCGCGATCGAGGCCAGCGTGAGGCGCGGGCTGAGCGACAGCATCACCGACAGCGACAGCACCCAGATGAGCGGGGTATTGGTGAAGGTCAGCACGCCCATCCCGATCATCATCCGCACCGCGGTCAGATCGTTGACCAGCCGCGACATCAGGTCGCCGGTCTTGAGCCGCTCGTAAAACTCGGGGCCGAGCTTGACCAGGTGGGCGAAGAGGTCGTTGCGCAGGTTGTACTCGATATCACGCCCGCAGTTGAAGATCACGAAGCGCGAGAACCAGCGCGCCACTCCGCCCAGGATCGCGGCGGCGCAGATCAGCTTGACGATGAAGGCCAGCTTTTCCGGCTGATGCGCCTGGATGGCGTTGATCGCGTCGCGCACCAGGTACGGAACCGCCATCGCGAGGCCGGCGGTCGCGAGCGTGCAGAAGATTCCGAAGGCGTAACGATGCCGGTAGCGGCCGATGTAGCGAAACAGGCGTCTCATGTCGCCACACCTAGGTTAGCAGTTATTCGATGCAACGTAATCAAATCCCGGCGCTGCGCGGGAAGCCGGCGCTCCCCCGCGCTGCCGTCTCAGAGCGGACGGCGGCTCTTGAGCCGGCGCTCGTACAGCTTGGCGTATTTCAGGAAGACGTAGAAGGCCGCGGCCATCGCCGCGTACAATCCGCGCCCGCCGTCGCGAAACCCGCCGCGCAGCACGTAGAAGTTGAAGAAGCGCCAGGCCGGATTGGCGAACATCTTGAACGGCGTCATGAAGTCGGGCTCGTTCTCGGCCGCGGCGCGCGTGCTGAAGCGGTTCATGGTCGCCACGTGGTCAGTGACGTCGCGGTAGCTGTAGTGCAGGATCGGCGCGCCGAGCCTGCCGACCCGTCCCGCGACCACCACCTTGTCGTGCGGGTCGCGCCCGCCGATATGCCCGCGCACGCGCCGGAACAGCCGCACCGGCCGATCGGGATAGACCGGGCGCGTGTAGTAGTAGCCGAGATGGTAGAGCACGCGGCGAATCTGGTAGCCGTCGGTCGCCTCCGGCGAGCCCACGACGCGCTCGATCTCAAGCCCCAGCTCCTGCGTCGCCTGCTCGTCGGCGTCCATCAGTAATACCCATTCGCGACTGGCATGGTCGAGCGCGAACTGCTTCTGGTCGACGTAGTTCGTGAACTCGCGCTGGATTACCTGCGCGCCGAGTCCGCGCGCGATCTCCACCGTGCGGTCGCTCGAGAACGAATCGACCACGATTAGCTCGTCGCAGAACCCGGCGCTCCGCAGGCACTGTCCGATGAGCTGCTCCTCGTTGAGCGTGACGGTGATAAGCGAGATGCCCGGTTTCTCAGCCATCGCCGGATTTCATCCCAACTCCGCCATGAAGCGCGCGGCCGCTTCCCGCGCCGCCAGGTAGCCGGGATGGTCGAGCTTCCCGCGCATCAGCTCGACCCGCAGCAGCAGAAAGTAGGTCTGGATCACGTCGGAGCGGCAGTAGCGATGGATCTCGTCCATGCGGCCCGCCTCGTAGAACTCCTGCACGCGCGCGCCCTCGACCGCGCCCTTGCCGGGCATCCCGATCATCTTGAGCAGCAGGTCGAGCCCGCCGCGCAGCCGCACCGCGCCGTGATTGGTCAGGAACTCATAGAGATCGAGATGGCGCGCGTCGGAGTAGCGATAGCGCGGCGAATTCGGCTCGGCGAAATAATTCGGCAGCGCGATTCCGTAGCGCAAGGCGGCCAGCTCCAGCACGGGCAGATCGAAATGCCGCCCGTTGAAGGTCACCAGGCATCCCTTGAAACGCTCGACGCGCGACCAGAACTCGCGCACCAGTTTTTCTTCCGAATAATCGCCGAGCGCGAGGCTCTCGACCGAGCGCAGCACGTAGCTTTCGTCGACGTCGCCGACCGCGATCGAGATCGGGACGTGAATCGAGGTGGGCGCGAAATCGTTCCGCGACTCCGCGACGAAGCGGCGATAGGCCTCCGCGTCGTCGATTCCGTCACCGGCATAGAAGGCGCGGTTCAGCAGCGACTTGTCAACCCGCGTCTCGATGTCGAACACTGCGAACGTCATCTCGGTTCGTAATCGCCGGGCTCAGCGCCGTCCCGCCTCCTCAAGCCTGGATCTGTTCAAGCACCCGGGTCGCAATCTGGCGCAAGCGCACGCTGATCGGATGATCGGGGTTGACCGCGACCAGCGGCGCGGCGCGGTCGCCGCCCTCGCGCAGCTCGCGCACTATCGGCAGCTCGCCGAGAAACGGCACGCCGAGCTCGTCCGCCAGCCGGGCGCCGCCGCCATGGGCGAAGATCTCGTGGCGGGCCCCGCATTTCCGGCACAGGTGATAGCTCATGTTCTCGATCACGCCGAGCACCGGCACATCGACCTCGCGGAACATCGCCATCCCGCGCCGCACGTCGAGCAGCGCGATCTCCTGCGGCGTGGTGACGATTACGCCGCCATCCAGCGCAACCCGCTGGGTGATCGTCAGTTGCGCGTCGCCGGTCCCGGGCGGCAGATCGAGCACCAGGCAATCGAGCTCGCCCCACTCGACGTTGAACAGGAACTCGCTTTCGAGCTTGGTGACCATCGGGCCGCGCCAGATGACCGCGGTCTCCTCGTCGATAAACAGCGCCATCGAGATGTACCGGATACCGTAGCGCTCGAGCGGGACGATGCGCTTGCTCTCCGTGATGCGGACCTGTTCGTCGGCCCCGACCATCATCGCGACGCTCGGCCCGTAGACATCCGCGTCCATCAGGCCGACCTTTCTTCCGAGCGAGGCGATCGCGAGCGCGAGGTTTACCGCGACCGTCGATTTGCCGACGCCGCCCTTGCCGCTTGCGACCGCCACGATCTTCTTGACGCCGGGGATCGGGCGGCGGGGCAAAGCGGCGGCGCTGCGCGGCGCCGGTGCCTGCTCGACGTTGACCTCGACCGCCGGCACGCCCTCCATCGCGGCCACGCTCTTCCTGACCTCGCCCACGATCTGGCCTATCACCTCGGCCTTGGCGGCGGGTGCGGTCAGGATTACTGTGACGCCGCGATGCCCAACCTCGATATCCTTGACCATCCCGAAGGAGACGATATCGCGCGTCAACCCAGGGTACTTGATCTTCTTGAGTTCGGTCAGAATTTCGTTGGGGGTCGGCATCGCTTGAACGCTGGCGGCGAGGATCTGTGTTTTGGCGGCAGAAGGTCTAAAGTCGATCTCGATGTTATCATCCGGGGGAGAGCCCACAAACCGGCGTGCGGAGCGAACTGATGCCGCCGCCCGATGATTGCCGCGCCGATGCGCAGAGCCTCGCGGTCCGCTACGCACCCGACGACCGGGTCGCGCCGTTTGCGGCGCGCGGGCTCGCGACGCGGCTCACCGCGATGCTTGCTGAGCCGGTCGCGGCGCTCGCCGCGCCCGAGCTCGCGGGTCATCGCCTGGCCGTTGACCTCGGCCGTCCGGGCGCCGCCGATTCCCGCCCCTCGCCCCAGACGCTCGTGGGCGACAGCTTTCGGATCGAGCGCGATGAGCGCTCGATCGCGATCGAGGGCGGCAGCGAACGCGCGCTGCTCCACGCGGTCGGCGATCTGTTCGAGCAGCTCGGCGCGAGCTTCGCGCCCTGGCGCGATCCCGAGTTCCCGCCGCATATAGATGTAGCCCGGCTGCGGCAGGTCGCCTCCCGCGCGATCGTTCCCGCCTTCGATCGCCGCGCCTTCGTCTCCGACCTCATGACCTGGCATTACGAGACCCCGGCCCGCCTCGAAGAGCATCTGGCGCACGACCGGCTGTTCATCCCCTGGATGACCGCGCGCGGGATGAACGCCTTCATGTTTATCCGCCATGCGCAGGACATGCGCGTGCGGGTCGACGCGCTCAACCCGATCCTCGAAAGGTTCCAGGTCGACGCCGAATACGGCGGCCACGTCGTGCAGCTGCTGATGCCGCGCGGGCTGTTCGAGTCGCATCCGGAGTATTTCACGGCCGGCGCGAACGGCGCGCGCACCACGCGGGGCAATTTCTGCGTCTCGAATCGCGAGGCGCTTAAGATCGTGCGCGACCATGCGCTCGCCTACGTCCGCGATTACCCGGAGAATCGGATGCTCCACGTATGGGGCGCCGATCTGAATGACGGCGGATGGTGCCGGTGCGCCGCATGCGCCGCGATCTCCCCGCAGCTCCAGTATATGAAGGTGGTCGATGCGGTCGCTGCCGCGCTGGCCGATTCAGGAAGCGAAATTCCCGCCGCTTATCTCGCCTACCACGATACGCTGGAGCCCGACCCCGCGCTTCGGCCGCGCGACAATGTGTGGTTCGAATGGGCGCCGCGCGAGCGCTGCTACTCGCATCCGATCGACGATCCTGCCTGCGCGGCCAATCGGAAATATTTCGCGTGGCTCGAGCGCTATCTCGAAATTTTCGACGGCCGCGGGATGGTCTTCGAGTACTACGCCGACGCGATCCTGTTCGGCGGCCTGAGCTTCGCGACTCCATCGGTAATCGTCCGCGATCTGCAAGCTTACCATCGGCTCGGAATCCGCGCGGTTTCGTGCCTGACCTTCGGCGCCTTCAGCGTCTTCGCCTACCCGGTCAACCTCGAGACCTTCGCGCGCGCCACCCGCTCGCTCGGATACGATCCGGAAACGGCAGCGGCGGCCCGCACGCGCTATCCGCGATGCGCCGCCGCTACGGCCGACGCGTATCGCGCGATCGCGCGCGGCTCCTCGATGGCGCTCTGCTACGGCGACGTGCTGCGCCCGTTCAATCGCGAAGCCGAAAATGCGCTGCCCGCGCTGCGCGAAGCCCATCGATGCTTCGCCGACGCGGTCGCCGCCGCCGAGCATCTGATGGCGGGCGAGGGCGCGCCGATGCTCGCGGCGGAGCGCGAGCTCTGGCGCCTGAGTTGCGACGCGCTCGCCGGGCTCGGCGATTACGTCGCATCGCGCGCCGAAAGCGGCGCCGCGCGCCGCGCCGCCGGCGAGGCGGCGATCGGAAAGATCGCCGCGGCACTCGACCGGATGCGCGCGATAGCGCCCGAGTTCAAAGGCACCTGGGGCATCTACGATTTCGAGCGCTTCACGCAGATCTGGCTCGAGGGCCTGCGGCAGGCCTGAGGCCTGCACCCGCGCTCCTCTCCGTCATCCTCGAGCGGAGCGCAGCGAACTCGAAGGATGACGAAAAAAAGAGGGCGCAGAGCCGATAACTCGTGGGCTGCCGCAGACCTTCAGCGCGCCTCTATTGGGTGCAGGCCTCAGGCCTGCCCAGCGTCCTGTTCGGATGATCCGTAAGCGAGCTAGGATGGCGCGATGGACCAGCGGCCGCTCGACGGAATTCGCGTGATCGATCTCGGGCAAATCTACGCCGCCCCGTACTGCACGATGCAGCTCGCGGCGATGGGCGCCGAGGTGATCAAGATCGAGCCGCCCGGAACCGGCGAGGGACTGCGCTTCGTCGCCGCCGACCCGGGCAAGACCAACTACGCCTTCCTGATGCTCAACGCGAACAAGAAATCGGTCACGCTCAATCTGAAGGACGAGCTCGGGCGCGCGCTGCTGATGAAGCTGCTCGAGCGGGCCGACGTGTTCGTCGAGAATTACGCGGGCGGTACGATGGAATCGCTGGGGCTCGGCTACGAGCACCTGTGCGAGCGCTTCCCGCGGCTGATCTATGCCTCCGCCAAGGGCTACGGCGCCGACAGCCGGTTCGCGAAGCTGGGCGCGATGGACACCAGTATCCAGGCGGCCTGCGGACAGATAAGCGTGACCGGCTTTCCGGATCGCGACGGGGTCAAGACGCCGGCCACGCTGATCGATATGGGGACCGGGAGCCATCTGACCAGCGCGATTCTGGCCGCGCTTTTGGGGCGCGGGCGCAGCGGTCGCGGGATGAAGGTCGAGGTCGCGATGTTCGATGTCGCGGTGACCGGGATGACAACGGTGTTTTCGGCCGCGCTGCAGGGCAAGAAGATTCGGCGCGCCGCGAACCAGCATCCGGGCGTCTGCCCCTCCAACGTCTATCCGGCGGCCGACGGCGCAGTGCTGATCTTTTGCCTGTCGGAAAAACATTGGCGGACGCTGGCGGCGATGATGGGGCGGGGCGAGCTCGGCGCCGATCCGCAATTCGCAGACCATGCGGCGCGCCTCAAGATCGTCGATGAGGTCGACGCGATGGTTGCGCAATGGACGCGGGGACGCACTCGCGAGGAGCTGATCGGGGCGCTTACCGACAACGGTGTCCCGGCGGCGCCGGTCCGGACGGTCGAGGAGGTGGTGAGGGATCCGGAATTGCGCCGGCGCGGCTCGCTAATCGAGAGTCACTATGCGGACTATGGTGCGATATGCGTACTCGGGCTCCCGTTCCGGCTCGATCAGGACGGATCCGGCCGCATCGATCAGCCCGCGCCCCCGCCGATCCTCGCCGCGCATACGGCCGAAGTGCTCGCGGAGATCGGGGTCGATCAAAGTGAACTGGAGCGTTTGCGGAGCCTGGGAGTCGTCTAGCGAAAGCGTGCGATGATCATGCGGCTCACGATCCGGCCTGCTTGACCACGCGCCGCCGCGGCCGGCCAGGCGGGAAGGCGCTCGCCCTGCTTCCGCGCGCCTTGCGGTTGAAGCGATCGAGCAGATCGAAAAAGGCGTCGCGCACCGATTCCATGATCCAGAGCAGACCAAGGCCCAATGCGATCGCTATCCCCTGCAGTATCTGGCCGAGGAACTGCAGACGCCTCAGTGGTTCGGGAGTGAAATCGGTTTCCTGCTCAGCCATCGTTGATGCTCCATCCAAGGCTCCTGAGATTAAAGACACCGGGCCGGGGGCGCAAGCGCACCTATTCCGACCGGATGCGACCTATTCCGCTCTCGACTTCGTTTTTCCTTCGCTTTTCTAACGCGCCCTCTAATCATCAACAGAATGATTCTGTTAGCTCTGTTTCTCTTGACTGTGGTGGGGGAGAGTGGGATTTTGTGGAGGGTTAAGGTGGAACAGTGGTCTTCAACGGCAGTTTCGACCATGCCATCGACGAGAAGGGCCGCGTCAGTATTCCGGTCCGCTTTCGCGATGCCTTGCAGCGTAACCACTGCGATACCCTCGTGATTACCAACAACTTCACCAGTGGACAGCCCTGTCTCCATCTCTATCCGCCCGACGAATGGCAGCGCCAGGTCGTCGGCCGCGTCCAGCAGAAACCCCACTTCGACCCCGACACCGAGGACTTTCTTACCTTTATCGTCGGCAGCGCTCACGAGGTCCCGCTCGATCGCCAGGGCCGCATTCTCATCCCGCCCAAGTTGCGCGAGTTCGCGACCCTCGAGCGCGACGTCACCTTCAGCGCGCGCTTAAGTTTCTTTCAGCTCTGGGACAAAGCCACTTTCGAGCAGATCTTCGCAGCCGCCAGGGAGCGGTTCAAGGATCCGAAGTTCAGGGAAAAGCTGGGCCTATAGAGATTGATGGGTAGCGCGGCGCACAAGATGGGCGCATGGCCTCACGAGCCGGTGATGGTGCAGGAGGTGGGCGAGTTGATACTCGCCAATCGCCCGGCGATCATCGTCGACGCGACGCTCGGCCCCGGCGGCCATGCCGAAGCGCTCTTGGAGCGCTCGGCCTGCGAGCGGCTGATCGGAATCGATCGCGACGCCCAGGCGCTCGCGGCGGCTGCCGCGCGTCTCGCCCGCTTCGGCGATCGCGCCGTGCTGCGCCAGGCCGACTTCGCGGCACTCGACTCCGTGCTCGACCAGCTCGGTATCGCCGCGGTCGGCGCGATTCTCGCCGACCTCGGGATGTCGAGCCTGGCGCTTGACGATCCTGCCCGTGGCTTCAGCTTCCAGTTCGACGGTCCGCTCGACATGCGGATGGATCAGGGCCAGGCGCTCGGCGCCCGCGACCTGGTCAACGAGGAGACCGAGGCCGAGCTGGCGCGCATTATTCACGACTACGGCGAGGAGCGTCACGCACGGCGTATCGCGCGCATGATCGTCGCGGCGCGCCGCCCGCGCCCGATCGAAACCACCTTCCAGCTCCGCTCGATTATCGAACGCGCGCTCGGCCCGCGCCGGATCGCCGGGATGCATCCCGCCACGCGCACCTTCCAGGCGCTGCGAATCGCGGTGAATCGCGAACTCGAAAGTCTCGCCGCGCTGCTCGCCAGCGGGCCTGCGCGGCTGGCGGCGGGCGGCCGGATGGTGGTGCTGGCCTATCACTCGCTGGAAGACCGTCCGGTCAAGGAAACCTTCCGCGCTCTCGCGCGAAGCGGCGAATTTGTCGCGATTACGGGCAAGCCGATGCGCCCCTCCGCATCCGAGGTCGTGCGCAATCCGCGCGCCCGCAGTGCGCGCCTTAGATGCCTTGAGCGGGGGCCGCAATGACGCGGCGTCTGTCACCTTCGCGGCCGCACAGCCGGCTGCTACCGACCATCCTGGTGCTCGCGATCGCAGCGCTCGGCTTCACGATCGTGATGGTGCGCCTCGAAGTCACGCAGGAGGGCTATCGCCTCTCGGAGCTGCGCGCGGAGATCGCCCGGCTCCAGGAGCAAAACCGCCAGCTCAAGCTCGAGGCCGCCCAACTCACCTCGCACACTCGCCTGCGCGAGCTGGCCCCGCGCTATCATCTGGCGCCGCCCGCGCCCGGACAGGTGGTGATGGTGCCGTGAACCTCGCCTTTCAGAAACGCCGCACGCGGATCGGGATGCTGACGCTGCTGCTCGCGGCGCTGTTCCTGATTGCGATCGCGCGGCTGGTGGTGCTGGTCGCCTTCGACGGCCCGCGGCTCAACTCGATGGCCGCCAGCGAGCATAGCGGCGAAGTCGAGCTGGCCGCGGTGCGCGGACCGATTCTCGATCGCAACGGCGAGCCGCTGGCGCTCTCGGCCGAAACCGGCTCGATCTACGCCCGCCCGCGTGAGCTGCTCGCCACGAGCACGGCCGAGGAGCGCGCGCGGCTGGCCGCCGCGCTCGGGATTTCGCCCGCCGAGCTCGATCGGCGCGTCCATCATCCGGCGCCCTTCGTATGGCTCGCGCGCCATCTGCCGTCCGAACGCGCCCAGCAGGCCGAGGCCGCCGGGCTCGAAGGCGTCGGCGATCTGACCGAATACAAACGTTTCTACCCGGAGAGCAACCTGGCCGCGTCGGTGGTGGGGATGGCGGGGCTGGATGGTCAGGGGCTCTCCGGGGTAGAGCTCGGCTACGACCGGTTGATTCGCGGTCAGCCGCTCAAGCTGCGGGTCTACCATGACGCACTCGGCCATCCGATCCTCGACAGTCCGCTGGCGCTCAAGAACTCGGAGCCCGGCGCACGGGTCGAGCTGACGATCGACGCCGGCATCCAGTCGCTGGCCGAAAGCCGGCTCGCCGAGCAGGTCGCCTCAAGTGGCGCCCGGGCCGGCAGCGCGATCGTGCTCGACCCGTGGAGCGGCGAAGTGCTGGCGCTGGCCAATGTCAACGCCGGTGCCGCAGGTCCGCACGATCGGCTGCACGATGCGGCCATCCAGGACGCCTTCGAGCCGGGCTCGACGATGAAGGGCCTGCTCGGGTCGATCGCGCTCCAGAACGGCGCCATCGATACCAGCCGGCGTATCTGGTGCGAAGGCGGACGTTTCCATTTCGGCCGCTTCACGATTCACGACGACAGCCCGCACGGATGGCTGGCGCTCCCGGATATCATCGAGGTCTCGTCGAACATCGGCGCGGCCAAGATTGCGCTCTCACTCGGCTCCGATCGCTATTACCGGGGGCTCCGCGCCTTCGGTATCGGCAGCCGCACCGGAATCGATCTCCCGGGCGAGGCCTACGGACTGTTGCGCCGGGAATCGAGCTGGCGTGAAATAGATCTCGCCAATCACGGCTTCGGCCAGGGCATCGCGGTCACGCCGATGCAGCTCGCGATCGCCTACTCCGCGATCGCCAACGGCGGGATGGTGATGCGCCCCTACGTGGTCAAGGCGGTCTACAGTCCTGCGGGTAGACCGATCCTGGTGCATACGCCGCAGGTGATGCGGCGGGCGCTTACCCCCGCGATCGCCCATCAGATGAACCTGCTGCTGCGCAACGTCGTCAACGGCTCCGAGGGCACGGCGCGGCGCGCCAAGGTCGACGGCTTTATCGTGGCCGGCAAGACCGGCACGGCACAGATGGTGAATCCCGCCACTGGTGCCTACTTCCAGAATCGCCTGGTCGCTTCGTTCGTCGGTTTTCTGCCGGCCGACGATCCGCGCCTGGTGATCCTGGTGGTGCTCTATGACGTCGGCCATGGCCACTTCGGCGGATTGGTGGCGGCGCCCGTCTTCAGCGCGATCGCGGCCGGCGCCGTGCGCCAGCTCGATATCAGCGCGCCGCGGCCGCCGGGCTACGAGAGCGCCAGCATCCTGCCGCTCGAGGTCTTGAAGCGGGCCGAGTCGCTGGTCTCTGGCGACGCGGCAGCCTCAGAGATCGCCGACGATTCGGTGCTCCCGGGGGCGGCACCGGTATCGCTGCCCGATTTTGCGGGCCTGAGCCTGCGGCAGGCGCTTGCGCTCGCCCATCAGCGGGCCCTGAACCTCGACGTGAAGGGTTCGGGCTGGGTGATAGGGCAGGATCCGCCGGCCGGTGCGCCGGCCGGTCCGGATACCGTGAAGCTCACGCTCGCGGCCAATCCGGGAGTCGACGGCGCCGGCCCAAGCTTGCGGCCCAGGCGCGGCGCCCGGCATCCGGCGAGCCGCGCCAGCGATGCTCGGCGGAGGACGCGTTGAAGCTCGCCGAGCTTATCGCCGGCGCGGAGGTGAGGCGGCTTGAGGGCGACGCCGGGGCCGAGATCACGGGGCTCGGCTACGACTCGCGGCGGATCGAGCCGGGGTATCTGTTTTTCGCGACCGCGCGGGACCCGGAGCTGAACCGCGCGAATATTGAAGAGGCATTGAACCGTGGGGCGCGTGCGGTGGTGGTGCGGGGATGGGACGGTTCGGCAGCGCGCCCCGCGGTAACCTGGATCGAATGCGAACGGCCGCGGCTGCTGATGGCCGCGGCCGCCTCGCGCTTCTTCGGGGCGCCGAGCGAGCGGCTCGATCTGATCGGAATCACCGGCACCAGCGGCAAGACCACGACCGCCTACCTGCTGGCCTCGATTTTCGAGAGCGCCGGCGCGCCGGCCGGAATCGTCGGCACGATCGGAATTTTCGCCGGCCCGCGGCGCCTGCAAAGCGGGCTGACGACGCCCGAGTCGATCGATTTCGAGGCGGCGCTGGCCGAGATGGAGCGCGCGGGCGTGCGGCGCGTGGCGGCGGAAATCTCGTCGATCGGGCTGGAGGAAGGCCGCGTCGAGGCGCTCAACTTCAAGGGTTGCCTGTTTACCAATCTCGGCCGCGACCATCTCGACTACCACGGCACGCCCGAGAACTATTTCAGCGCCAAGCTGCGCCTGTTCACCGAGTTGCTGCCCAAAAGCCGCCGGTCCGATCCGGTCGCGGTGGCGCGGGGAGACGACCATTTCGGACAGCGCGTGCTCGAGGCGGTGCGGGGGCGGAAAATCAGCTTCGGCCTGCGCTCCGACCTCGACGTTCATCCGACCAGCTACGCGACCGGGCTCGACGGGATGCGCGCGTCGATCTCGGCGCTGGACCGGAAACTGGAAATCCGATCGCCCCTGCTCGGCGAGATCAATCTCCTCAATATCCTCGGGGCGTCGGCGATGTCGGTGGCCCTGGGCATCGAAACGGATGCGGTGGTGGAAGGTGTGCGGCGATGCCCAGGGGCCCCCGGCCGGCTCGAAATGGTGCCCGGTCCGCCAGGGACCACGGTGCTGGTCGACTATGCGCACAAGCCCGACGCGCTGGAAGCGGTGCTGAAAGCGCTGCGCGCGCTGGGGCCGAAGCGGCTCTGCTGCGTCTTCGGATGCGGCGGCGATCGCGATCGCGGCAAGCGGCCGCTGATGGGCGAAATCGCGGGACGGCTCGCCGACCTCGCGATCCTGACCTCGGATAATCCGCGCACCGAAAATCCGCTCGAGATTATCGCCCAGGTCGAGGCCGGGCTCAGCGAGACCGGGCTCCCGCGGATCGAAAGCGGCGAGATCGAACGGCGGCGCGGCTATCTGGTCGAGCCCGACCGGCGTGCCGCGATTGCGCTCGCGCTTGGGGCCGCGAAGCCGGGCGACGTAATCGTGATCGCCGGCAAGGGCCACGAGGATTATCAAATCGTCGGGACGCGCAAGCGGCATTTCGACGATCGCGAAGTGGTGCGCGAGATCGCCGCGGAGCTGCGCGATCGCGCGCCGAATCGGGCGAGTTGACGGCGGCGGCGGCGCCGCAGGACAGGTGGCTTCGAGGATGAGGCGATTGGCTTCGGATCAAATTTAGTTTGACGGGTGACTCCCTGGGGGAAGCCTTCGGCCGGGAGGAAGGGTGATGTGGGGTGGTGGTAACCGGTCGGAGGCTTGCCTCGGGACGTCAGCGGGAGGCGCCGGAGCAATTCCGGCGCAGGGCTTTACGCAGGGCAATCAGACAGCATCGGCGTCGCTCGGCGGCTCCGGGTTGGTTCGCCGAGGCGATCCCGAGCCGTCGAAGCTCTCGCGACCTGACAGCGAGCCGTCGCGACGGCTCAGTAAACCCGCTACACTGGGAGTCCTTCTTTCGATGCTGTATCTGTGGTTGTTCCCTTCGCACCAGTCCCACGCGATCTTCAACGTTCTGCGCTACGAGACCTTCCGCTCCTTGATGGCGGGGCTCGCGGCGCTGGCCTTGTCGCTGGCGCTCGGGCCGATTCTGATCGAGCGCTTTCGCGCCGCGCATATCGGGCAGACGATTCGCGACGAAGTCCCGCAGCATCTCAAGAAGGCCGGCACGCCGACCATGGGCGGCCTGCTGATCGTGGCCTCGTGCCTGGCGGCGACTCTCCTGCTCGCCAACCTGCGCGACGCCTACGTATGGCTCGCGATGGGCGTGATGGTCGGGTTCGGCGCGATCGGCCTGACCGACGACCTGCTGAAGCTCAGGCGCGGCCGCGGCGCGGGACTCTCGGGTCCGCAGAAGCTGGTCTCGCAGGCGCTGGTCGCCTTCATCGCGGCGGTCGTGCTGTTCGGATTTCTTCACTTCGACACCCATCTGACGGTGCCATTCTTCAAGAACGTCCATCCGAATCTGCATCTGTGGGGATACATCGTTTTCGCGATGGTCGTGATGGTTGCGAGCAGTAATGCGGTCAACCTGACCGATGGACTGGACGGCCTCGCGATCGGTCCCGTGATGACGGTCGCCTTCTGCTACCTGTGGTTTACCTGGGTGGCGGGCAACTTGAAGCTTGCGAACCACTTCGACGTGCCGCACGTGATAGGCGCCGGCGAGCTCGCGATCTTCTGCGCCGCCCTGGTCGCCGCCTCGATGGGCTTTCTCTGGTACAACGCCTACCCGGCCTCGATGATGATGGGCGACGTCGGCGCGCTCGCGCTCGGCGGCGCGCTCGGGATCGTCGCGATACTCGCCAAGCAGGAACTGGTGCTGGTGATCGCGGGCGGCGTGTTCGTGATCGAGGCCGCCTCGACCATCATCCAGCGCTACTACTACAAGCTGACGCATCGGCGCGTCTTCCGGATGGCCCCGCTGCATCATCATTTCGAGCTGGGCGGATGGCCTGAGACGGTGGTGGTGACGCGCTTCTGGATCATTTCGATTATCTGCGCCCTGTTGGCGCTCAGCACGCTCAAGCTGCGTTGATGGATGTAGCGGGGAAAAAGGTCGCGGTGATAGGACTTGGGCGCAGCGGCGCGGCCGCGGCGCGCTTTCTGTTCGAGCGCAGCGCGCGCCTGGTGCTGATCGATCGCGACCACGCGGTTGGCCGCAACACCGAGCTGCCCCCCGGCGAGCTGCATCTCGGCGCCGAAGATCCGTGGTGGCTGGCGGGCTGCGACCTGGTGGTCACCAGCCCTGGCGTGGCGCCCGGCAACACGCTGCTGGTCCATGCCCGGCGCATCGGCATCCCGGTCTGGAGCGAGCTGGAACTGGCCGCGCTGTATTTCCGCCGGCCCACGGTCGCGATCACCGGCACCAACGGCAAGAGCACCGTGACCGTCATGCTCGGCGAGATCTTCAAGGCCGCCGGGCTGCGCGTGTTCGTCGGCGGAAACCTCGGCGTGCCGCTTATCGAGGCGATGCGCGGCGCGTACGATCTCGGCGTGATCGAGGTCTCGAGCTACCAGCTCGAATGGATCGAAAATTTCCATCCCCGCGCCGGCGTCTATCTGAATCTCACCGAAGACCATCTCGATCGCTACCGCGACCTCGAGGACTACGGCCGCGCCAAGGCGGCGCTGTTCCGCAATCAGAATTTTAACGATTGGGCGCTGCTCAACCGCGACGACCCGCGGGTCTTCGCGATCGCGGAAGGCCTGCGCGCGAAGGTCGTCAGTTTCGGCTGGTCGGCGCCCGCCAAGGCACCGTCACTGCATATCGAAAATGACGCCATAGTTTACCGGCTCGAGTCGCGCGCGGGGCAGCTGGCGCTCGGCGGGTTTGCGCTCCGCGGGCGGCACAACCTGATGAACGCGATGGCGGCGGCGGGCGCGGCCCTGGCGATGGAGGTCGAGGCCCCGGTTATCGAGCGCGCGCTGGCCGCGTTCGAGGGACTGCCGCATCGAATCGAGCTGGTGCGCGAGCTGAGCGGCGTGAAGTTTATCGACGATTCCAAGGGCACCAACGTCGGCGCGGTGGTCGAGGCGCTGGCGGCGGTCGGCGGGCGGGTGATTCTGATCGCGGGCGGGATGGACAAGGGCGGCAATTACGCGCCGCTCCTGGAGCCGCTGCGCGAGAAGGTGTGCCGGCTCATCCTGATCGGCGCGGCGCGCGAGAAGATGGCCGCGGCGCTGGCCGGCGCGACCGAGATTTCGAGCGTGGCGACGCTTTCCGAGGCGCTTGAGCTGGCGGCCTCCACGGCTCGGCCGGGAGAGACGGTCATGCTCTCGCCGGCCTGTTCGAGTTTCGACCAGTTCAGGGACTATGCGGAGCGCGGCGACTTATTTAAAGAGCTGGTTCGGGCGCTTTGAGGCGGTCGCCTACCGGCGGCCCGATCCGTGGCTGTGGCTGCCGGCGGCGGCGCTGTCGATTCTCGGCCTGCTGATGGTGCTCAACACCACTTACTTCCTGAGTCTCGAGAAAACCGGCAACGGTTTTCATTTCTTCAAGCTGCAGCTTTTTCATCTGGTGCTCGGCCTGGCGATGCTGGGCGTTATCTCGCAACTTTCGCTGGCCGGTTTGCGCCGGCTCGTGATGCCGCTCTTGATCGTGTCGCTGGCGATGCTGGTGGCGGTCTGGATGCCGGGGCTGGGGGTGATGCGCGGCGGCGCGCGGCGCTGGCTGCGCCTTGGCCCGGCGCTGATCGAGCCCTCCGAGTTCGTCAAGATCGCGATCGTCTTCTTCCTCGCCGAGTTTCTGAGCCGGCGCGGCGAACGGATCCGGAAGTTCTGCGGCGGTCCGCTGCCGGTGTTCCTGATGATCGGTCCGATCGCGCTGATCGTGCTGAAGCAGCCCGACTTCGGCGCGACCGTGATGATCGTGTTGATCCTGTTCGCGATGCTGTACGCGGCGGGCGCCCGGTCGGCCCATCTCGGATTCGCCGGCGCCGGCGCGGTTGCGATCCTCGCGCTGCAGGCGGTATCGAAATCCTATCGGATGCGCCGGCTGACCTCGTTCCTCGATCCTTGGCAGACGGCGCGCGGCGCGGGCTTCCAGCTTATTCAGTCCTACATCGCGCTCGGCGCGGGCGGCGAATGGGGCGTGGGGCTCGGCGCCGGCCGCCAGAAGATGTTCTATCTGCCGCAGGCGCACAACGATTTCATCTTCGCCGTGATCGGCGAGGAACTCGGAATTGCCGGCGCGATCAGCGTGATCCTGCTGTTCGGCGTGATCCTGTTCCGCGGCATGCGTATCGCCCATGACGAGCCTGATCCCTTCGCGAGCCTGCTGGCGGTCGGCCTGACCGCGCTGCTCACGCTGCAGGCGTTGGTCAATATCGCGGTGGTCATCGGCCTGATTCCCACCAAGGGCCTGCCGCTGCCGTTCTTGAGCTACGGCGGCACGGCGATGATCGTGACGATGACGACGCTCGGCGCGCTGCTCGCGCTCGGCCGGCGTCCGGCGGTGAGATGAAGGTGATTATCGCAGGCGGCGGCACCGGCGGCCATCTGTTTCCCGCGGTCGCGCTCGGCGAAGAACTCAAACGCCAGCGCCCGGCGACCGACCTGCTGTTCGTCGGCACCAGCGCCGGTTTCGAGGCGCGGTGGCTGCCGCAAAGCGGCCTGCGCTATGAACTGTTCCAGGTCCATGGACTGCGCGGCCACAGCCTCGGCCAACGCATGATCGCGATCGCGCAATTCGCGCGCGCCGCGTGCGAGGCGCTCAGCGTGCTGAGACGCTTTGGCGCCGACCTGGTGGTGAGCGCCGGCGGCTACGCATCGGTGCCGATGGCCGTCGCGGCGATCGTCACGCGCACGCCGCTGGTCCTGATGGAGCAAAACTCGCGACCCGGGCTCGCCAACCGGACTTTCTGGCGCTTCGCAAAAAAAATCTGCGTTGGATTCGACGAGACCGCGGCGTTCTTCAGTCCCGGCAAGGTCGCGGTTACCGGAAATCCGGTGCGGGCCGACTTGACCCGCTATCGCGCTGGCCGTGAGCCGTCCGATCGTTCCCAAATTCTTGTTCTAGGCGGGTCGACCGGCGCGCATCGGCTCAATTTAGGCGTAGTAAATGCTTTCAAAAGTTTGGCAAAAGATGTTATAAAATGGAGACTTGTCCATCAGACGGGCGAGGCGGATGTGGGGATGGTGACGGCGGCGTACAGGGACCTTGGATGGCCGGACGCAACGGTCCTGCCCTTTATCGACGACATCGGATCGGCGCTGGCCGGCGCGGAGCTGGTGGTGGCGCGCGCGGGTGCGGTGACGGTCTCCGAGGTCGCGCTTGTCGGCCGCCCGGCGATCTTCGTGCCCTATCCGTTCCATCGCGATCGCCAGCAGGAGCTCAATGCCCGCGTGATCGAGCGCGCCGGCGGAGCGATCGTGATTCGCGATGACGACAACCTGGCCGCTAACCTCGCGCGCGCGATTCCGGAGCTGATGGCCGATCCTGCGCGGCTCGCCGAGATGAGCCACCGGACCCGATCGGTTGCGCGGCCCGACGCCGCCGCGCACATCGCGAGGATCTGTTTCGAGATCGCGGGCGCGGAGGCGGGCGCGTGAACGGACCGGTTCCCAACGGCCTGCTCACCAGCCGCCGCCGGCTGCATTTCGTGGGCGTGGGCGGCGCCGGGATGAGCGGAATCGCGGAGCTCTGTTTGCGCCTGGGCTTTGCGGTCAGCGGCTGCGATCTGCAGCCGAGCGAAACCACCGCGCGGCTGGCGGCGCTCGGAATCGAAATCGCCCACGGCCATCATCCGGCCCATCTCACGCCCGATCTCGACGCGGTCGTGATCTCCTCGGCGATCAAGTTTTCAAATCCCGAACTCGGCCGCGCGCGCGAGCTCAAGCTCTCGATCATCCCGCGCGCCGAGATGCTGGGTGAGCTGCTGCGGATGGCGCGCCACGGGATCGCCGTGGCCGGCACCCATGGCAAGACCACCACCACCTCGCTGGTCGCGCTGGTGCTCGAGGAGGCGGGGCTCGATCCGACGGTCGCGATCGGCGGCAACCTGCGCTCGCACGGCACCAACGTGCGCCTTGGGCGCGGCGATTTCATGGTGGCGGAGGCCGACGAGAGCGACGCTTCCTTCCTGCTGCTGCTGCCGACGGTCGCGATCGTGACCAATATCGACCCCGAACATCTCGACCATTACGGCACCATGGAGCGGGTGCGCGAGGCGTACCAGAATTTCATCAACCGCGTGCCGTTTTATGGCGCCGCGATTCTCGGCCTCGACAGCGTCAACGTACGTGGGCTGATTCCCGCGATTCGAAAGCCGATCCTGACCTACGGCACCGCTCCCGACGCCGATTTGCGCGCCGAGGCGATCTCGATCGACGGGCTTTCGACTCGCTTCGAGGTGATTCACAAGGGCGTGCAGCTCGGCGCGGTGACGATTCCCTCCCCCGGCCATCACGTCGCGCTCAACGCGCTCGCCGCCATCGCGGCCGGGCTCGAACTCGGCATCCCGTTCGAGATCGCCGCGCGTGCGCTCCGGCAGTTTGCGGGAATCCATCGCCGCTTCGAGATCAAGGGCGAGGCGGCGGGGCGCATCGTGCTCGACGACTACGCGCATCATCCGGCCGAGGTGCGGGCCACGCTGGCCGCGGCGCGGGCGGCCTTCAAGCGCCGCCTGGTGGTGATTTTCCAGCCCCATCGTTTCACGCGGCTGCGCGATCTGTTCACCGAATTTCTCGACGCGTTCGACGACGCCGACCGGCTTTATTTGCTCGACGTTTACGCCGCCGGCGAGGAGCCGATCGCGGAGGCTTCGGCACGCCGGCTCTACGAAGCGCTGCGCGCCCGGGGCCATCTCGAAGTCCGCTATCTCGGCGACGATCCGGAAGCGGCCGCGCGGGTCGCGGCCGCTTCTGCGGCCGGCGATCTGATCGTCACGCTCGGTGCGGGCGACGTCTATCGGCTCGGCGAATCGATCTTGAAGGCGCTCGACGACGGAGTGAAAGTCCATGAGTCGGCTTGAGGGCGAACTGCGCGGCCGATTCGGCGCCCGGGTGGTGGCGAACCGGCCGCTGGCCGACTTCACCTCGTTCCGGATCGGCGGCCCGGCTGAGCTGATGGTCGCGGTCGAGAACCAGGCCGAGTTGCTGGCGGTGCTCGAGGCCGCGTATCGCGACGGCACGCCGTCGTTCTGCCTGGGCTCGGGCACCAACCTGCTGGTGAGCGATCGCGGTATCCGCGGCGTCGTGGTGCGGCTGGTCGCGGATTTCACGCAGATCGATTTCGACGGCGTCCGCGTGCGGGCGGGCGCGGCAGCGCAGTTCGGCGCGCTGGTCGAGCAGGCGGTGGAGCGCGGACTGGGTGGACTCGAGTTCGGCGAGGGCATCCCGGGCAGCGTCGGCGGCGGGCTGGTGATGAACGCGGGCGCCTTCGGCGGCGAGATCGCGCGGGTCGTGACGTTCGTCCATGGCGCGACCATCGAAGGCGCGGCGCGCGCGCTCAGCAACGGCGAAGTGGGCTTCGCCTATCGGCGCACCGACCTGCCGCCCGGCTTCATCATCACGCGGGTCGATTTCGAGCTCTGGCCCGCCGATCGCGAGGCGCTGCGCGCGCGGGTCGCCGAGCTCAGGGCAAAGCGCGCGGCGCGTCAGCCCCGGGGGCTGCCCAACGCCGGATCGATTTTCAAAAATCCGCCTGGCAATTTTGCGGGACGGCTGCTGGAGAGCGCCGGGATGAAGGGGGCGCGGGTCGGCGCCGCCGCGTTCTCGGATCAGCATGCGAATTTTATTGTCAACCTTGGCGGCGCGCGGGCTGACGACGTGCGAGAGCTTATCGAGCTGGCGCGGATGCGAGTGCGCGAAACCAGCGGCGTCGCGCTTGAGCCCGAGGTGAGACTGGTCGGCGAATGGTGAGCTGAGGGTGTTTTCGCGCGGAGGGGTGGCGGTGTGGTTGTGGCGCGGCGGCGAAAAGCGAAGGAGATGACGAGCTGGGGATGGCGCCTGGGCGGCGTCGTCCTGGCGAGCTTCTTTGCGCTCGGCATGATGGCCGGCGTGAGTCCGGCAGGCCGCGCCCTGGTGGCGCGCGTCAGCGCCTCGACTGCAACGCTGCGCGGCCAGGCGTCCGAAATTATCGCCCCGGTCATCTTCTTCTGGCGCGGGCTGCCGCCCGCCCCGGTCCGGCCCGGCGCTCCCGGCACGGTCGTGATCGTCGAGCGCCGCGACGGTTTCTACGCGCTCTCCGAACGCAACGGCCTGGTCGGACCGATCTCGCCGCAGGCACAGGGCGACCTGCCGGTGCTGAGCGGCGCGGGCGTGCAGAACGCGCCGGTCGATGAGCTCTTGCGCTACGCCTCGATCCTGGTGCGCGCCGAGGCGGCGCTCTCGGCGCTGATCTCCGAGATGCGAGTTGACGACGACGGCGCGGCGGTTTTCTTCCTGGTCCGCTCGCAGACCCGGCTTACGGTCGATCTTGAATCGGCGCCGCTTGAGCTCGAACGCGCCAGCGAGCTGCTGGCTCGCTGGCAGGACCATCAACGGCTGGTCGCGGGCCTCGATATGACGACGCCCGGACAGGCGGTGATGGAATTGCGCGGTATCCAGTCGTTCGAACGCATCGCCGACCATGTCCAGCCGGTGGCCAGGAGCGAGGGACTCAAGGCCCGCGGCGCGGCGGCGAACGGGCGGGGGATGACAGGCAGATGAGAAGCGTTGTCGCCGGACTTGACGTGGGGACGAGCAAGGTTTGCGCGCTGGTCGCCGAGACGGTGGACGAGTCGCCGACCCTGCTCGGTTTCGGCGTCGCGCCGTGCACCGGTTTGCGCAAGGGCGTGGTGGTCAATATCGAGGCCACGGTCGAAGCGATCCGCGCCGCGCTGGAGGAGGCGCAGAAGTCCTCGGGCGTGCGGGTCGGAGCGGTGGTGGTCGGGGTCGCCGGTCCGCATATCCGCGGGCTCAACAGCCACGGGATCGTGGCAGTGCGCGGCGGCGAGGTGAACCAGCGCGACGTCGAGCGCGTGATCGACGCGGCGCAGGCGGTCGCAATCCCGCTCGACCGGCAGGTGCTGCACGTGTTGCCGCAGCAGTTCGCGGTCGACGACCAGGAAGGCGTGCGCGACCCGATCGGGATGGCGGGCGTGCGGCTGGAAGCGCGCATCCATATCGTCACCGCGGCGCAGAGCTACGGCCAGAATCTGACCAAGTGCTGCGAGCGCGCGGGCGCGACGCCGAGCGAAATTGTCTTCGAGCCGCTGGCGGCGGCCGGCGCCGCGCTGTTCCCCGAAGAGCGCGAGCTGGGCGTGGCGCTGATCGATATCGGCGGCGGCACGACCGACATCATCGTCTTCCACGGCGGCGCCGTGATGCATACCGCGGTGCTGCCGATCGGCGGCAGCCATCTGACCGGCGACGTCGCCGCCGGCCTGCGCACGCCGCTGCTGGAAGCCGAGCGGTTGAAGATCAGTTTCGGCGTCGCGACCAACATGGTGGTGGGCCGCGACGACATGGTGCAGGTGCCGGGGGTCGGCGGACGGGCGCCGCGGATGATCCAGCGCCGCCTGCTCGGCGAGATCATGGGGCCCCGCATGGAAGAGATCTTCGCGCTGGTGCAGCGCGAGCTGGGACGATCGGAAGTCGCCGACAACCTGGCCTCGGGAATCGTGCTGGTCGGCGGCAGCGCGCTGCTCGAGGGCACGCAAGAGCTGGCCGAGCGCATCTTCAACCTGCCGGTGCGGCGCGGGCTGCCGATCAATCTGAAGGGCATGCCCGAGGAGCTGATGAAGCCGATGTACACCACGGCGGCGGGACTGATCCTGCACGCCGCGGCGGCGAACGGAAACGGGCTCGGCGCGATGCGCAACGGCCGGCTGCTCGGCCGCTGGCGCAACCGGGTAAGCGACTGGATGAGGGAATTTTTCTGATCCGCGCGTGAAGGGCGGAACAGACTGACAGACTTGCGAATTCGCCAGGAGCGGCGGAGGAGGATGATGATGATTGAGTTGGTGGATAATCCTGATCCCGGGGCGCGCATCAAGGTGGTTGGCGCGGGAGGATGCGGCGGAAACGCGATTAACCATATGATCTCGGCCGGCCTGCGTAACGTCGAATTCATCGCCGTCAATACCGATGCCCAGGCGTTGCAGAACAACTCCGCGGCGATGCGGCTCCAGATTGGACAATCGATTACGCACGGCCGCGGCACCGGCGGTAATCCCGAGGTCGGGCGCAAGGCGGCGCTGGAGGACGAGGAGCGGCTGCGCGAGCTGCTCGCGGACGCGGAGATGGTGTTTGTCACCGCCGGCATGGGCGGCGGCACCGGCACCGGGTCCGCCCCGGTGATCGCGCGCCTGGCGCGCGAGGCGGGGGCGCTCACGGTCGGGGTGGTGACCAAGCCGTTCCAGTTCGAGGGCCATCGCCGCATGGCGCAGGCCGAAGAAGGATTGCGCGAGCTCAAGCTCGCGGTCGACACGCTGATCTCGATTCCCAACCAACGCCTGCTTTCGATCACCAGCCGCAACACGCCGCTGCGTGAATCGTTCCAGAAGGCCGACGACGTGCTGCTGCAGGCGGTGCGCGGAATCTCGGAGCTGGTCACGGTGCACGGGCTGATCAACCTCGATTTCGCCGACGTGCGATCGATCATGGCCGAGATGGGGATGGCGATGATGGGCGCGGCGACCGCGAGCGGCGAGAACCGGGCCGTGGAAGCCGCCCAGCGCGCGATCTCGAGCCCGCTGCTCGAGGACCTGTCGATCAAGGGCGCGCGCGGACTGCTGATCAATATAACCGGCGGCGCCGACCTGTCGCTCTACGAGGTCAACGAGGCCGCCAGCCTGATTCACGAGGAGGCGCACGAGGACGCCAACATCATCTTCGGCGCAGTTATCGACGAGCAGATCGGCGACGAGCTGCGGGTCACGGTCATCGCCACCGGCTTCGGCGATCTCGATCATCGCTACAGCGCGAAGTACTCGCCCTCGGGCGCGCCGGTAACCCAGCCGATCCAGGCCGCGGCGACCCGGCCGGTCGAATCCCCGCAGGCGCAGCCGCCACCGCCGCCTCCGGCGCAGAGCAAGATGTTCCCGAACAAGCCGATACGGCGCCTCGGCCTGCTGGTCGACGACAGCCTCGATATCCCGACCTTCAAGCGGCGCGCGGCGGAGGCGGGCTTTGGCGGTCCGACCAAACTGGCCGAGTCCGGCGAGGAGGACGATAAGCTCGATATCCCGACGTTCCTGCGCAAGAATGCGGACTAAGCCGGGCAGAGCGCGGCTGGGGCCAGTGCCGGCCTGCGCTCAGCCGCCGGCCTGGAGCTTCAGGAGTTCGACCGTGACCTCGGCGGTGGCGACCATATCCTTGACGTCGAGCCATTCGCGCACGGTGTGTATATCGCGCATCCCGGTGCCGAGGTTGGCCACCGTCAGTCCGCGCTGATTGAAGATATTGGCGTCGCATCCGCCGCCCGTCGCGGCGGTGGTCACGGTGCGGCCGGTGCGGCGCGCCGCCTCGATCACCTTGCGCACGATCGGCGCGTCCTCCGGGATGTTCATCGCCTGGTACTGCGTGTCAGCGGAGTAATCGAGCGCGGCCACGACCTGTTTGCCGTCGATCGTCAGGGTCGCACGCGCCACCGCCTGCTTGAAGCAATCGATCATGTGATTGACCTGCGCGGTCAATTTCTCGGGATTGCGCGAGCGCGCCTCGCCGCGAATCACGACCTCGTTCGGCACGATATTGATCGCGCGGCCGCCCTGGATGAGGCCCAGGTTGGCGGTGGTCTCGTCGTCGATACGGCCCAGGCGCATCGCGGCGATCGCGTTGGCGGCCACCTTGATCGCGGAGATGCCGCGCTCCGGTACCATCCCGGCGTGCGCCTCATAGCCCCTGACCGTGAATGACAGCGTCTGGGCGCCGGGCGCGCGGACGAACAGAAAGCCGGGCGAGTCGCTGTCGAACACCAGCCCCTCGCGCGCTTCGAAGAGCTCGAGCTCGAGATTTTTCGCGCCGAGCAGGCCGACCTCCTCGCAGATCGTGAAGACCACGTCGATCGGACCGTGCGGGATGCGTTGCTCGTGGATCTGATGCAGCGTTTCGCAGATAACCGCGCAGCCGGACTTGTCGTCGCCGCCCAGCACCGTGGTGCCGTCGGTGCGGATGATGTCGCCCTCGACGATCGGCTTGACGCCTTCGCCGGGCACGACCGTGTCCATGTGAGCGCACAGCAACAGCGGCGGGAGCCCGGGCGTGGTGCCGGCCAGGCGCCCGATCAGGTTGCCGGTATTGCCGCCGACCCGCTCACCCGCGCGATCGTAGCGGCATACCGCGCCGAGACTTTCGATCTCGCGCCGCAGCCGCTCGGCGACCTCGCGCTCCTTGCGCGAGAGCGAATCGATCTGGACCAGTTCGAGCAGCAGATTCTTGAGCCGTTGCTGATTGACGTTCGCCATCACGCACCTCCGGCTGCGGCAGCCGTAGTTTGAGAGCGGTCGATCGCCGGGCAAGCGGCGGGCGATCGCCCGGCGGGGCCGCGGGACGAAAAATTCAGCGGCTCGCCCCGGCCGCGCGGCTGCCGGCGCCGTCGAGCGCCGCCGCGATCTATTGGGGGGCCGCTCCCCGGGGGTGGGGCTGGGGGGGGCCGATCTTGCGGAAGAACTCGCCCGCCGCCGCGGTTTCGGCCTTCCATTCGCCGCCATCGATTCGGAGGCTCTCGCGCAGGTTGCCCGGCGTGAGGTCGAGACCCTTGAGGTCGAGATCGGCGGGATCGGGCACGATTCCGACCGGCGTGTCGAGGCCGCGCGCGCGCCCACCGATCCGATCGATCATCCATCGGAGCACGCGCAGATTTTCGCCGTAGCCGGGCCACAGGAAGCGGCCGTCGCCGTCCTTGCGGAACCAGTTGACCATGAAAATCTTCGGCGGCTTGCGCAGCAGCTTGCCCATCTTAAGCCAGTGGGCGAAATAGTCGCCGATGTTGTAGCCGCAGAACGGCAGCATCGCCATCGGATCGCGCCGCAGCACGCCGACCTGGCCGACGGCCGCGGCGGTGGTCTCCGAGCCCATCGTCGCGCCCATCAGCACGCCGTGCGTCCAATCGCGCGATTCGAGCACCAGCGGCACCGTCGCCGCGCGCCGGCCGCCGAAGATGATGGCCGAAATCGGCACGCCCTGCGGATCGTCGACGTGCGGTGAGAGTGCCGGATTGTTGCGCGTCGGGGTGGTGAAGCGGGCATTTGGATGGGCGGCTTTTTCGCCCGAGTCCGGGCGCCACGGGCGCCCCTGCCAATCGACCAGATGCTCCGGCGGCGGCAGGTCGATTCCTTCCCACCACACATCGCCGTCCGCGGTCATCGCGACGTTGGTGAAAATCGTATCGCGCCCGACCATCTTCATCGCGTTATGGTTGGACTTCTCGCTGGTCCCCGGTGCGACGCCAAAGTAGCCGGCCTCCGGATTGACCGCCCACAGGCCGCCGTCCGCGCCGATCCTGAGCCACGCGATATCGTCGCCGATGGTGCGGACCTTCCAGCCCTTCATCGCGCGCGGCGGCTTCAGCATCGCGAGGTTGGTCTTGCCGCAGGCGCTGGGGAAGGCGGCCGCGATATAGGTGGTCTCGCCCTGCGGGCTCTCCAGGCCGACGATCATCATGTGCTCGGCGAGCCATTGTTCCTCGCGCGCCAGCCATGAAGCGATTCGCAGCGCGAAACATTTCTTGCTGAGCAGCGCGTTGCCGCCATAGCCGCTCCCAGCCGACCAGATGGTGTTGTCCTGCGGAAAATGACAGATCAGCCGGCGGTCGGGATTGATATCCAGCGTGCCGTGCAGGCCGCGATTGAAGTCCTCCGACTCGCCCAGCATCTCGAGCGCCGCGCGGCCCATCCGCGTCATGGTGCCCATGCTGAGCGCGACGTAGATGCTGTCGGTCAGCTCGACGCCGACCTTCGAGAACGGCGAGCCCAGCGGTCCCATCACGTACGGCACGACGTACATCGTGCGCCCGCGCATAGAGCCATCGAACCATCCGCGCAGCTTGGCATAGGTCTCATCGGGCGCCAGCCAGTTGTTGGTCGGTCCGGCCTCCTGGCGGGTCGGCGTGCAAACCATCGTGAGCTGCTCGGTGCGCGCGACGTCGTTGGGGTTCGAGCGATGCAGGTAGCAGCCGGGACGCTTCGACTGGTTGAGCGGGATCAGCACGCCGGATTCGACCGCCTCGGCGGTCAGCCGCTGCCGCTCCAGGGGCGAGCCGTCGCACCATACGACACGATCGGGACGCGTGAGTTTGACGCATTCATCGACCCAGCGGCGCAGCGTGGCGCTGTGGGTCGGGAGGTTATTCGCGGAAGAATCGACGCTCACCGGAAAGCTCCCCATCGTTTCAGGTCAATGCGATTCAGGTCCAAGCTAGCACGGTTGAATTAGTTCGGCTATGCAATCAAGCTCCAGGCATTAGGTATATTGATGCTGCGACGGTCCTGCCACTCCAGGCGCATTTCCTCCAGCGCCCGGCGGACCTTCTGCGAGCAGACGGAGTTGTCAAAATGGCAAAGCTCGAGCATCGGGCTCTCCCCGGGGAAGACGGTCAGGACTTCGGGCTTCTTTGCCCGATGTTCGCGCAATCGGACCGCGCTGTCAAAAACGCGCCGACCGGCGATACCGGCCGCTATTCGATCGTGAGCGGCGTCTCGACGAAATCGGCGGCGGCAGGATCCCACGCGAAGGCCGCTGCGCGCGCGAATTTACCGCCGCGCACCGAGATCACCAGGTAGGTGGTCTCGGGATAATCGGGCTCGGCGGGATCGAACGAGCAGGCCTGCGCGCGATCGGTCGGCGAGAAGTAGGCGTCGTGATCGGGATGCGAATGATAGACGAAGCGCAGCGGCAGCTTCAGCCGGTCGCTCTCCTCGAGCACCGTCAGATGTTCCTTGGGCTCCATCAGGTAAGCGGTGCGCGCATCGCGCGGGAAGGCGGCGGGGTTCTCGGCGTGCCTGCGATTCTGGACATTGGTGATCGGGCGGACCTGCTCGCGGGGGCCGTCGCCGATCACGAATCCGCAGCATTCGTTCGGGAACTCGCGTTCGCCGTGCGCGATGATCGCCTCCATCGCGGCGCGGGCGATGGTCAGTTTTCGCATCGTCGGTTGCGCGGCTCCTCGAAGCATCGTATCCGATGGCCGGGGCTACAACATACTTGCTCCGCTTCGGAGCCGTCTGATAGCGTCGGCGGGTCACGCGCGCGGCATAATCGACCGCGCTTAGCTCCTGAGTCCCCGTCGTCTAGCTCGGCCTAGGACACCGGCCTTTCACGTCGGTAACACGGGTTCAAATCCCGTCGGGGACGCTTCGCTTTTTCGGGATTTCGGCTATTTTGACAGCCATGTTTGACAGCCACCGGCCGGTCCGAAGTCAGCTGGTGAAATCGCACCAAGCTCGTCTTCTGGTGTAGAAATTAGGCGGCGCCGCGCAACGGGGTTGTGGAATCGTTATAAGAACTTCCCAATGCGCAGCATGAACTGAGCAGCTTGGAACGAAGCAATCTCAGGGAATTGCATTACATAACGCCGATTTCGAACGTAACTTCGATTCGGCGTTTGGGCATCCTTTCGCATAAGCTTGCAGCTCGAGTATCGCACGACTCGGTTGCGATGGCCGAAATCCAAAATAGGCGATCGGGAGTGGTCGTTCCTGGTGGTAGACCGTTGCA
>JBGPMT010000002.1:0-27187 GCA_041487135.1 Binataceae bacterium (SeqCode)
GCCGCCAAGCCCGAGCTGGTGCGCGAGATTTTACTCGACGGGACCCGCAGAGGCCGCGAAGTGGCGCAGGAGACGATGCGCCAGGTGCGCGACGCGATGGGGCTCGCCTACCGCTTCGGCCCCGAGACTGTCAGGGCCGCGGCTGTGGAGTCATCGAGCCGGGCACATGACTGGAAGAGTGCGAAAGGCGACGACAGCATCATGGTCTGCTCGCGCTGCGGACTTACACGATCGATCCGCGACGGCAGGGTCCGCGTGTTCCGGATCAAGAAGGGCGCGTTCCATCAGATCGATTCGTTCGCGATCGAGGGCGCGGCCGCGGTCGACGATCGAATCGCGAAATCCAATCCCTGCCAGCCGCCCAAGAAGTCAGTCAATTTCGAGGAAATCAGAGAGCTCGCGCTGAACCGCTCAGCCGATCTGCTGTAGCAGGCCGATCAATACGCCTTCGCGAAATAGGCGCGTTCAGGCGCCGGCTCGCCGCAAACGATACAGCGGTCCGGGGCGGTTTTCTGATCCAGCGGGATCGCGCGGCAGGTGGCGCGCGTCTCCTCGCGAATCCGGGTCTCGCATTCCGCCTTGCCGCACCAATAGATATCCGCGAGGCCGCCGCCGCCCTCGCCCTCCATCTGCTCGCGCAGCGCCGCGTAGTCGCTGAACTGCCGCGTATTCGCGACCATCGAATCGCGCGCCTGCTTGAGCAGGTTGCGCTGGATCTCATCAAGGAGCCCCGAAACGCGCTCGGCGACCGCCGCCATCGCCAGCTTACTTTTGGCGGATGCGCCAAAAAAATCGCGCCGCGCCGCGACCACCTCGCCGGCGGCGACGTCGCGCGGCCCGATCTCGATTCGCAGCGGCACCCCGCGCATCTCCCAATCGTTGAACTTGAAGCCCGGCGTGACGCCCTCGCGCTCGTCGACCCGCACTCGCAGGTCGGCGCTCTTGAGCGCCTGAAAGACCTTCGCTGCGGCCTGCAGGACCTGGTCGCGCTCTTCGGGCTTGCGCCAGATCGGCACGATCACGACCTGCGTGGACGCCACCGCCGGGGGCAGCCGCAGCCCCTGATCGTCGCCGTGGACCATCACCAGCGCGCCGAGCAAGCGCGTCGAGACGCCCCAGCTCGTCTGCCACGCGAACTGCATCTGGTTCTGCTCATCGAGGAAACGGATCTCGAAGGCCTTGGCAAAGTTTTGCCCGAGGAAGTGCGAGGTGCCGCACTGCAGCGCGCGCCCGTCGCCCATCAGGCCCTCGACGGTGTAGGTTTCCTCGGCGCCGGGAAAGCGCTCGGCCGCGCTCTTGCGCCCATAGATCAGCGGCACGGCGAGGATCTCCTCGATGAACGTGCGGTAGATCTCGAGCATCGTGAGCGTCTCGCGCTCGGCCTCCTCGCGGGTCGCATGCGCGGTGTGTCCCTCCTGCCACAGGAACTCGGTGGTGCGCAGGAAGAGCCGCGTGCGCATCTCCCATCTGACGACGTTGCACCATTGGTTGAGCATCAACGGCAGATCGCGATGCGAATGAATCCACTGCGCGAACATATAATTGATGATGGTCTCGGAGGTCGGACGCACGATCAGCGGCTCCTCGAGCTCCTTGCCGCCGCCGTGCGTGACCACCGCGACTTCGGGCGCGAAGCCCTCGACGTGCTGGGCCTCCTTTTGCAGGAAGCTCTGCGGGATGAACAGCGGGAAATAGGCGTTGCGGGCGCCGGTGCGCTTGATTCTGCGATCGAGCTCGTCGCGCAGCGCCTCCCAGATCGCGAAGCCGTCGGGCCGGAACACGATACATCCGCGCACCGGCGAATAGTCCGCGAGCTCGGCCCGCAGAACGATGTCGTTGTACCACGCTGCGAAGTCCTCGCTGCGCGGCGTTACCTTCTTTTCGTTTTGCTTGTCAGCCATCCGGGTATCCCGTCACTATTGGGGCACGGGCCGTGAGCGGTTTGATTATTAATAAGGATAGCCTCAACACGAGGCAACCGACAGGAGAGCAATCGATGAAGCTTCGCGTGACGATCATCGCGGCGGCAATCTTCGGCTTGACAATCGCGCTCCAGCCGGCGCATGCGCGGGACACGGCACGCGCTGTGAGTTCCGCCACAACCCCGGCCGCGCCGTCGCACGCGGCTCCCAATGCGGGCGCCGCCCCGATGGTCCGCACCATCGAGGTGCTTGGCCATGGCGAGGCGCACGCCACGCCCGACCTGGCGTTCCTCAACCTCGCGATCGAGACCCATGCGGTGACCGCGCAGGAATGCGCCAATCTCAATGCCGACCTGGCGCAGAAGGTCGTCAAAGCGCTGGAGGCCAAGCTTCAGGGCAAGGGGCGCGTCTGGACGGGCGGCTACTCGCTCTACCCAGAGTATGGCGATCAAAGCGAACAGAAGAAGCCGGCGATCCTCGGCTACCGCGCCGAGAACTCGATCACGGTGCAGACCGGCGCGATCGATCTGCTCGGCGGGCTGATCGATACCGCGATCGCGGCCGGCGCCAATCGCATCAACTTCCTCAACTTCGCCCTGCAGGACGACATCCGGGCGCGCAGCGAAGCGATCGCGAAGGCCTCAAAGGACGCCCAGGCGCAGGCCCAGGCGCTGGCCGCGGCGCTGGGCGTGAAGCTCAAAGAGATCACGCGCGCCTCGACGGTCGCCGAGCCGCAGCCGATTCCGGTGGAGCCGCGGATGATGGCGATGGCGGCGGCAGTCAACGCGCCCACGCCCGTCCAGCCCAACGAGATCACGGTGCCGGCGACTGTTTCGCTGGTCTATGAGATTGAGTAGCTTCATGGGGTTGCGAATTTCAATCCTGCTTCGATTGCTTCGGTGACCAGCCATGCTTAAGCCGGGTGACGGCGCGCCGCCGTTCGACCTGTTCGCGGCCGGCAATCCTCCGCTGTGAAACCCAAGCGCTTCTCTTCGCTTGCGGCGTTCCTCGAATATTGCGCGGCGCTGCGCCGCGCCTCGTCGCCGTCAGACGAAGAACGCACGACGCTGGCCGCAATGGAGCAGGTGCTCGGGATTCTCACGCCCGATGAACGCGCGAGTCTCGATGATGCCACGACCAGCGCCGCCGCCCGCCGCGGCGAGCGCGCCCGGCGCAAACTCGCGCGCGAGCTTGCGGCCCGCGGCCTGCTCGAGGACTAGGCGGCGCCGATGCTTGCGTACCTCGCGCGGCGAATCGTCTTCGGCGCAGTGGTGCTGCTCGGCACCTCGATCATCACGTTTCTGATCGCCTTCGTGATTCCCGCCGACCCCGCCGTTGCGATGGCGGGCGCGAAGGCCGACCCGCAGACGCTGGCCACGATTCGCCATGAGCTGGGCCTCGATCAGCCGCTCTACGTGCAGTACGGCCGCTACCTCGACCGCGCGCTCCACGGCGACCTCGGCCGCTCCTACATCCGCCGCCAGAGCGTCACGCGGCTCATCGCGAGCCGCTTCCCCGCAACCGCCATCCTCGCCGTCTCGGCGATGGTGGTGTCGCTGGCGCTGGGCGTGATCATGGGAATGATCGCGGCGGCCTGGCGCGAGCGCGCGATCGACAATGCGCTCCTGCTGGTCTCGCTGGGCCTGGTCTCGATACCGGTGTTCTGGCTCGGCACGATGCTGCTGATCGCGGGCGGACTCTACCTGCGCGATTTTCCGCTCGGCGGCTTCAGCGGCGCCAAGAGCCTGGTGCTGCCGACCATCACCCTGGCGCTGGGCTCAGCCGGTTACTACTCGCGCATCCTGCACACCAACCTCATCGACGTGCTGGGCCAGGATTACATCCGCACCGCGCGCGGCAAGGGGCTTACGCCCGCGCGCACGATGCTCAAGCACGCGCTGGCCAACGCGCTCCTGCCGCTGGTGACGCTGGCGGGTCTCGATCTCGCCGGGCTGCTCTCCGGGGTGGTGCTCACCGAGACGGTTTTCGATTGGCCGGGAATCGGCCGGCTCGCCTTCGAGGCGATCTTCAATCTCGACATCCCGCTGGTCATGGGCACGGTGCTGTTCGCGGCCTTCCTGATCGTAGTAGCGAACCTGGCCGTCGACCTGCTCTATCTGTGGCTCGACCCGCGGATTCGGCTCGAGCAGGCGCCATGAAGCGGCGGCGGATCAACCTGATGGAGCTCGCGGGCGCGCTGATGGTGGCCGGACTTATCGCGGTGGCGCTGCTGGCGCCGCTAATCGCGCCGCACGACCCGACCCGCGCCGTCGCGCCGACCTATGGCAATCCCGGTCCGCCGTCGGCCGCCTTTCCGCTGGGCACCGACGAACTCGGCCGCGACGTGCTCTCGCGCATCATTTACGGCGCGCGCATCTCGCTGACGGTCGGCATCGCGGCGGTCGCCGTGACGCTCGCCATCGGCGTGACGATCGGACTCAGCTCGGGGTTCTTCGGCGGCGCGGTCGATTTCCTCCTGATGCGTTTCACGGACGTGATGCTGACGCTGCCGGGGCTGTTGCTCGCGATGGCGCTGGTGACGGTGCTGCGTCCGAGCCTGCTCACCATCCTGCTCGTGATCGGACTGGTCTCGTGGACCCAGATCGCGCGCGTGGTGCGGGCCGAGACGCTCTCGCTCAGCCAGCGCGATTTCGTGATCGCGGCGCGCGCGCTGGGCGCCCCGCCGCGCCGCCTGATCGTGCGCCACCTGCTGCCCAATGTGATGCCAATAATCGTCGTGATGGCCGCGCTGGGGACCTCCGGCACGCTGCTGCTCGATGCGGGCCTGAGCTTTCTCGGCCTCGGCGTGCCGCCGCCCACACCGAGCTGGGGCCGGATGATCGAGGAGGCGACGATCTACTTTCGCACCGCCCCGTGGCTCGCCACTTTCCCGGGCCTCGCGATCTTCTACGCGGTCTTAAGCTTCAACCTGCTGGGCTATGGGTATCTACGCCGGCGCCAGAAATGACCGGCTAAGATGCGGCGGGTACGCAAACTTCTGCCGGCGATTATTTTCGCGCTGCTCTCCGCATGCCAGGGCGGCGGGCGCTCGCCCGAGTTTCCGCCCGGTGCGAAAATCCTGCGGCTGGCCGAGGTCAATGACGTTCCGACACTCGATCCCGCCGCCGGCTACGACACCGTTTCGTGGGAATTCGAGCAGATGATCTTCTCGACCCTGGTGCGCTACGGCGACGCCGACGTAAAGCTTCATCCCGACGTGGCCCTTTCGTGGGACGTGTCACCCGACGCGACCGTCTTCACCTTCCATCTGCGCCACGACGTCCGTTTCACGAGCGGCCGGGCGGTGACCAGCGCCGATTTCCGCTATGCCATCGAGCGCGTGCTCAATCCTCGGACCAGTTCCAAGGGCATGGAATATTTCCGTTCGATCGTCGGCGCGCCCGAGTTCACCGCCGGCCGTGCGGCCCATCTGAGCGGCCTTGAAACCCCCGATCCCTGGACGATCATCTTCCATCTCGCCGCGCCCGACCCGATCTTCGTCGACAAGCTTGCGATGCCGTTCGCCTCAGCCGTGCCGCGCGAGGCGGTCGAGCGCTGGGGCGAGGACTTCGCGCGCCATCCAGTCGGCAGCGGCCCTTTCATGCTCAAGGAATGGATCGGCGGGCAGCGAATCGTGATCGTCAGGAACCCCAACTACTTCATCCGCGGCCTGCCGAAACTCGACGCGGTCGTCGATCTGCTCGGGGTCAGCGCCGAGCTCGAGTGGCTCAAGTTCGAGGCCGCCGAGATTGACGTCTCGGCGATCCCGACCGCCGAGTTCGTCTACGTGATGAACACCCCGTCGCTCAAGCGCCTGACCACCCATCAGGTGACCGTCGCCACCCAGTACCTGGGGATGAACTGCCAGATGGCGCCGTTCACTGACCTGCGCGTGCGGCAGGCGTTCAATTATGCGATCGACAAGCAAAAGCTGATTGCGCTCCTGAACGGCCGCGGCGTGGTGGCGCGCGGCGTGATGCCGCCGACGCTGCCCGGCTACAGTCCCGAGGTGAAGGGCTATCCTTACGACCCCGATCGCGCGCGCCGCCTGCTGGCCGAGGCCGGGGTGAGCCACGGTCTCGCGCCGGAGCTCTGGCTGCTCGCCGATCAGACCGAGCTGATGGTCGGCCAATCGATCCAGCAGGACCTGGCGCTGGTGGGCGTCAACCTGTCGTTGAAGCCGATCGCCCTGGCGCCGCTGCTCGAGGCGGTGCGTCAGCCTGAGACCGTTCCCTTCATGGTCTTCGGCTGGGAGGCGGACTTCCCCGATCCGTCGAATTTTCTCGCGGTGCTGTTTTCCCGCAGCCAGTGGGGCGCCAACAACGACACCTTCTATTATAATCCGCGCCTCGATGCGCTGTTGCGGGAGGCCGCGCCGGTGACCGATTTGCACAAGCGTTACGCGCTCTACCAGGAGGCGGAAAGGATTATCGTCGCCGACGCGCCGTGGGTGTTTCTCTATAATCCGGTCGCCTATGTGATCCATCAGCCCTGGGTCAACGATTTCGTGCTGAATCCGATGCGCCCGACGCGGCTCGAAAAAGTCTGGGTCTCGGCGCATTGATGACGCCGCCATGCCGACCGCGATAAAACTCGCATCGCCGCCCTATCTGCGTGCCGCGCTGCGTCATCTGCGCCGCGTCGATCCGGTACTGGCCGAGCTTATCGGACAGGTCGGGCGCTATCGGATGGTCCGGCGGCCTGAACGTTTCCAGGCGCTGGTGCGCGCGATTATCTTCCAGCAGCTCGCCGGCCGCGCCGCGCAGGCGATCTACGATCGCTTTGCCGGGCTCTTCCCGGGCGTGCGCTTCCCGACCCCTCGTCAGGTGCTTGCCGCCGAGCAGGCGGCGCTGCGCGGCGTCGGGCTCTCGCGTCAGAAGCTGCTCTATATCCTCGACCTCGCGCGCCATGTGGCCAACGATCAGCTCAATTTTCCCCGCTTCGCCCGCATGGATGACGAGCAGATAATCACCGACTTGACGCGTGTGATGGGAATCGGCCGATGGACCGCGGAAATGTTCCTGATGTTCAATCTGGGGCGGCCCGACGTTCTGCCGGTCGACGATCTCGGCGTCCGCAACGCGGTCTTCAAGGCCTACCGGATGAAGCAGCCGCCGACGCCCAAAGAGCTCCGCGAATTGGGTGAGCGATGGCGTCCCTATCGCTCGGTCGCAGTCTGGTATCTATGGCAGAGCACCCGGCTGGTGCTGCCCGGCGGGGATCCTGCGCCGCCGCCGCGACCCACGCTCAAGCGCCGCGCCCGGGCGCCGCGCGGCTGAGCGGCGAATCGCCGGGAGCGCTTTCGGCTCAGTCGCACAGCTTTCTTAAGCCAAGGGAAATAACCCAGGCCCTTTGGTCTCTGCTCCAGCGGAACTCATTGCTAAGGTGATCAGCGAACGCCCCGGCCATTCGGCGGTCGGCATAACCCTCGACGTCTGCTCGCATATGATGCCCGGGATGCAGGAAGAGGCCGCAGAAAAGGTTGATAAGACCCTTGGGTTAAGGGGCGAGGAAGCGGCATGATCGCCGATACCTCGATTTGACCCGCGGACCGCAGGCTGGCTAAGTAATGGAAAGAAATTCACGCGGGGAGGGCACAATTTCGTTGGAACGCTCGGGCGAGAGTTACCAGTGGATAGGCGCGGGTTTCTATACAATTGCCGAGACCGCCTATCTGACAGGTATTTCCTCCGACCGAATTCGGCGGTGGATGAAGGGGTACAGCTTTTCGCGGCATGGAGAAATCCGCAAGTCTCCGCCGGTCGTGCATGGAGAGCACGCTACAGACGAAGATGGCCACATCGCTGTGAGCTTCCGAGACCTGACCGAAGTTCGATTCGTGCACGCGTTTTTGGAAGCAGGAGTAACGTGGAAGAACTTAAGGATAGCCCACGCGCAAGCCGCAGAACTGCTCCACAGTGACCATCCGTTCGCGACCCGTAAATTTTTTACCGACGGTCACACGGTGCTGATAAAGACGCGCGAACGCAACATCCTCGACATCGTTGGAAATCAACTCGGGTTCGCCAGGATCCTCGAACATTACATAACTGGCGTGATCGACTTCGAGCGCGATGCGCCGATCCGGTGGTGGCCGATGGGCCGACATCAGCCGGTCGTAATCGATGCCTTGCGAAGCTTTGGGCAGCCGATCATCAGCACGGAAGGCGTCCCTACGGCTGTGCTTTATCGCGCTTATCTCGCTGAGAATAGGTCGAACGGTTCTAGCAACAAAAATCATCTTGACGCACAAAGCCCGAACGCCGTCGCTGTTCACCACGTCGCCAGCTGGTTCGGCGTCGAAAAACGTTCAGTGCGGGCGGCGGTTGAGTACGAGCTGCGTCTCGCAGCTTGAGATTCTTCTTCGACAACACCACGCCCCCGCGGCTCGCCGAGGCGCTCCGGGCAATCGAAGGTAAAGAGGGACACTCTATCCTTCATCTGAGGGAGCGCTTCCCGCCCGATACCGAGGACGCGGTTTGGATAACAACCCTTGCCGGAGAGAGCGATTGGATCATTATCTCAGGCGACATTCGGATCTCGAAAAATGAGTTCGAGAGAAAAGCTTGGCTCGAGTCCGGGTTGACCGCATTCTTTCTCGCTAAGGGTTGGACGAATCTTAAGCTTTGGGATCAGGCTTGGCGCCTCGTAAGATGGTGGCCCGACATCGTTACACAGGCCGCGATGATTCGTTCTGGTGCGGGCTTCATCGTTCCACTCAAGTCGAACAAACTCGAGATCCTTCACCGGTAGGCCTTGCAAACGCGTCCGCAAACGAACTGTCCGGGACTCGCCCGATTCGCGAAAATGGCATGATCACGCGGCAGATGGCTCGGCCGGCAGGAATCAACTGAATGCCCCCGATGGGAAATGAATTCGTCGAGCGGATGGTCGAGGCGCAGCGCGCCAAACAGAGTATCGCCGTGCTCGGAATCGACCCGCAGCTCGATACGCCCGGCGCGCCGGGCGTGCCGGCCGGGTACACGCTGGCGCGCTTCTGCTGCGAGATTATCGAGGCCTGCGCGCCGCAGGTGATCGCCGTCAAGCCGCAGCTCGCGTTTTTCGAGGCGCGCGGACTCGCCGGGATGGCGGCGCTCGCCGAGGTAATCGCGACCGCGCGGCGGCTTGGGCTGGTCACCATCGCGGACGCGAAGCGCGGCGATATCGGCTCGACCTCGGCCGCCTATGCGCAGGCGTTTCTGGGCGGCGGCGAGTTCGGATGCGACGCGGCCACGGTAAATCCCTATCTCGGCAGCGACGCGATCATGCCGTTTCTAAGCCGCGTGCGCGCCGGACGGGGACTGTTCGTGCTGGTGAAGACCTCGAACCCCTCCTCGGGCGAGTTCCAGGACCTCGAAGTCGCCGGCGGCGGCGCGCTGTGGGAGCGGGTCGCGGGGCGGGTCGACGGATGGGGGGCCGAGTTTATCGCCGCGGGCGGGCTGAGCCCGGTCGGGGCGGTGGTCGGGGCGACCTATCCCGGCCATGCCCGGCGCGCACGAGTCCTGATGCCGCGCTCGATCATCCTGGTGCCCGGCTACGGAACGCAGGGAGCCAGCGCCGACGATGCGGTCGCGGCGGCCCGCGCCGACGGACTGGGGATAATCGTCAATGCGAGCCGGAGCCTGATGTATGCGTATGCGCGCGAAGCAGGGGCGTCGCCGGGGGTGGCGGCCGCCAAGGCGGCGGAATCGATGCGCGTCGCGCTCAATGAGGCGCTTATGCGTGGGGTAAGGCGAGTTTAAGGAAGTGCGGAAAAGGCAGTACGGAAAGGGACCGATCCGACCGTTAGGCCCGCATCATCTCGGCTTCGTCGGCCGACAGCGTCGCCCATACTTCGCGATCGATCGCGCGATAGCGCTCGAGTGCCAGGTCGGCGCGCTGCTCGTCGCCCTCGGCGCGCGCCAGCATCCGCATCTCGCGTTCGATCCACGACAGGTGCCAGGCCTCGTCCTCGGTGACCGACTTCAGGACCTCGCGCGTGGCCTCGTCGACGTTCGGCATCGCGGCATGGGCCTGGTAGCGATTCAGCGCGCGCTCCTCGACCACCACGGTCAGCGCGAGCAAATCGTTCAGGCTCTTGGGCACCCCGGTACGCAAACCCAGCCGGCGCTGGTAACCGTCATCGATAAGGACCGGCGCGCCCCCGAGATCGTCGATGCGCTTGGTCCAGAGCCACGCATGGCGGGTCTCGTCGGCCAGATGGCGCGACATCTTGAGCTGCGCCTCGCCGCCCTTGAGATGGCTCAGCAGGTTGAACAACAGACGCGCGCCGCGCAATTCGGCGTCGCGGTAGAAGCTGAAAATCAGGATTTGCTTGTCCTTGGCGGACATTCCATTGAGATTCATATCCGTAACTCCCCCGCCCTTGTCCGGCCGATAGTCGAGTTGGCCATGCCCTACCTTCGTGAAGATGGCTCGGTGAAGATGGGTAATGTGATGGACAAAAATCGCACGCGGTTTTATCTTAACTATTTGATTACGTCCGGCTGGTCAAGCTAAGTTTCCCACCCGGCCGCGGCCGCTCTCGACCGCGCCGGATTCAGATGCCCACGCCAGACGCCTATTGGCTTGCGTTGCTCCGCGTACGCGGAGTCGGACCGCGGCTCGCGCGCCGCCTGCTCGAAGCGTTCGGCACGCCCGAGCGAATCTTCACGCTCGATGAAAAGCAACTGGCCGGCGCCGGAATCCCGCGATCGACAGCCCGCAATCTCCGCGCGTTCCACGATTTCGACGCGCTCGAGCGCGAGCTATGCGAACTGCCCCGGATCGGCGCCCGGCTGGTTCGGTGGTCCGACCCCGAGTATCCAGCGAACCTTCGCGAGATCGCCGATCCGCCGCCCTACCTGTTCATCCAGGGCCACCTAAGCCCGGGTGAGAAGCACTATCTCGCCGTGGTCGGCGCACGAGCCGCCAGCGATGCCGGCCGCCATATGGCCCGTCGGCTGGGGCTGGAACTGGCCGCCAAGGGCTTCATCGTGGTCAGCGGGCTCGCCCGCGGTATCGACACGGAAGCCCATCAGGGAGCGCTCGACGCGGGAGGACGCACGGTCGCGGTTTTGGGCTGCGGAATAGACGTGATCTACCCGGCCGAGAACCGCAAGCTAGCCCAGGAAATCGTCGAAGGCGGTGGCGCTCTGATCAGCGAGCTGCCGATCGGAACGCCGCCGATCGCGGAGAATTTCCCCGGCCGGAATCGGATTCTTTCCGGGCTGAGCCTGGGCGTGGTCGTGGTCGAGGCTGCGGAACGGAGCGGCTCGCTGATCACGGCGCGCATGGCGCTCGATCAGAATCGCCAGGTCTTCGCCGTCCCCGGAAGCCCAGTCTCGGGTCGAAGCCGCGGCAGCAATCGCCTCTTAAAGGACGGGGCGCGGCTGGTGGAATGTGTAGGGGACGTGATCGAGGAGCTGGCGCCGCAGCTGGCAAACCTGGAGCCCCCGCCTCGCACCGCCAAGTCCGGCGATGATGGCCCCTCGGGACGACCGGTCCCAAGAGGGCCGGTTTCAGCCGGATCGGCCTCGTCGACCGCCCTGGCGCCAGCCAGCGAAGAATCATCCGATGCTAAAAGTCTGTTAGACTGTCTTAAAGATGCTGAAAAGCTGCACGTCGATTCGATTATTGAGCTCTCCGGGCTAAAGGCACAGACTGTGCTTAGATTATTGATGGATCTGGAGCTGCGCGGAATTGTCGCGCAGCATCCGGGGAAGCTTTTCTCGCTTTCGTAGCTCAGGCAGGATGGCCACAGGGGCTGATGGGTTGAGCAGGGAGGCTTTGAGAGAGTGAGCAAAAACCTCATTATCGTCGAATCGCCGGCCAAGGCGAAAACCATAAAGCGTTATCTGGGCTCGGATTTCCAGGTGACTGCCTCGGTCGGCCACGTGGTCGATCTCCCGAAAAGCAAGCTCGGGGTCGATATCGAGCACGATTTTCGCCCCGAGTACCAAGTCATCACCGGCAAGGCGAAGGTGCTCGAACAGATTCGCGCCGCCGCCAAGGACAAGTCCCAAGTCTATCTCGCCACCGACCCCGACCGCGAGGGCGAGGCGATCGCGTGGCATATCGCCGCCAAGCTAGGGAAGATCAAGGCCCAGGTCCATCGGATACTGCTCCATGAGATCACCCCGGCCGCGGTGCGCGAGGCGCTCTCTCATCCGGGCGACTTGGATCAGAAGCTGTTCGAGGCCCAGCAGGCCCGCCGGGTGCTCGATCGCCTGGTCGGCTACCAGATTTCGCCGCTCTTGTGGGACAAGGTCAAACGGGGGATCAGCGCCGGACGGGTTCAATCGGTCGCGCTCCGCATAATCGTCGAGCGCGAGAAGGAGCGCGAGGCTTTTCGTGCCGAGGAGTATTGGACGCTCGACGCGCAGCTCGAAGCCTCCAATCCTCCCCCCTTCAAGGCCCGGATTTACAGCCACCAGGGCAACCGGATCGACAACAAGGCCTACAAGCTTCCCGAAGCCGAGGCCAAAGAGATCGTCAAGGCCTGCGAGGGCGCAAGTTTCAAGGTCTTAAGCATCGAGAGGCGCGAGGTCCGCCGCAACCCGGCGCCGCCATTTATCACCTCGCGCCTGCAGCAGGAGGCGGCGCGCAAGCTCTACTACTCGCCCTCGCGCACCATGAAGATCGCGCAGCGCCTCTACGAAGGCGTCGACCTCGGCGACCAGGGCGCGGTCGGTCTCATCACCTATATGCGCACCGATTCGCCGCGGGTCTCGGACCAGGCGCTGGCCGCGGTCCGCGACTATATCGGCCAGCGCTACGGCGCGAACTATCTTCCCGACAAGCCCAACTTCTATCGCTCGGGCAAGTCGGCCCAGGAAGCCCACGAGGCGATCCGTCCGACCGCGCTCGAGCGCGATCCGGAATCGCTCTCTCATTATCTCGACAAGGACGCGCTCGGGCTCTACACGCTTATCTACAACCGTTTCGTCTCGAGTCAGATGAACCCCGCGGTATACGACCGCACCACGGTCGATATCGAGTCGGGCACCGCGGTCTTCCGCGCCACCGGCCAGGTCACCAAGTTCGACGGCTTCATGCGCGTCTACACCGAGGGGCGCGACGAGCCCGCGGTCGACGACGAGAGCGGCGAGGCGACGCTGCCGCAGATGACCGAGGGCGAGATGCTGAAGTTGCTCGGCTTTTTCCCCGAGCAGCATTTCACGCAGCCGCCGCCGCGTTTCAGCCAGGCGACATTGATCAAGGAGCTCGAGGAAAAGGGGATAGGACGCCCTTCGACCTACGCCGCGATCATGACCAGTATCCTGAATCGCGAGTACGTCGAGGAGGACGAGAGCAAGCGCCTGCGCCCGACCTCGCTCGGCCGCGTCGTCAGCGACCTCCTGGTGCAGGCCTTCCCCGATATCATCGAAGTCGGCTTCACGGCCTCGATGGAAGAAGAGCTCGACCATATCGAGGAGGGAAGCGAGAACTGGGTCAAGGCGCTCAAGCGCTTTTACGGCCCCTTCGCGAAACGCCTGGCCGAGGCCTCGAAGAAGATGCCGCAGGTCAAGCGCAAGGGGCTGCCGACCGATCTCAAGTGCGAAATCGACGGCGCCACGATGGTGATCAAGTGGGGGCGCAACGGCGAGTTCCTGGCCTGCTCGCGCTATCCCAAATGCACCAACACCAAGGAGTTCGGCCGCGACGAGCAGGGCAACATCGTGATTCGCGAGTCGATCGCGCCGGAGCCGACCGACCAGACCTGCGAGAAATGCGGCAAGCCGATGGTCCGGCGGCGCTCGCGGTTCGGCGAGTTCCTCGGATGCTCGGGCTATCCGGATTGCGACGGTATCAAGCGGCTTCAGGCCGACCCGGTAAAGACGGGAGTGCGATGTCCCGATTGCAAGGAGGGCGAGATCCTCGAACGTCGCAGCCGCCGCGGCAAGATCTTCTTCGGATGCGATCGCTATCCGAAGTGCAAGTTCGCCTCATGGGACAAGCCGATAGCGCAGCCATGCCCGAATTGCGGCTCACCCTACCTGGTCGAGAAGACCACCAAGCGCCTGGGCACGCGATGGCTCTGCCCGAAGAAGGAAGAGTGCGGCTACACCACGCCGCCGCCCGATGGTCCCGCGCAGCCTTCGGAGAGCGCCACGCCCGCCCCGTAGTCGTTTTGAGGTTCGCCTGCTGATGCAGCTACTCGGCCTTTTACGGGCGGGTAGGCACCACGTGGGTTTCGGCGCGGAAGTAGAAGAGCGCGCGCTCGACAATCTGCTGAGCCGTTAGGTCGAGATAATGAAAGCTGAGGTCAATTAGGTTTTGGCTGCCCCGGAGCGCGAGGCTCGCTCCATCTTCGTCAACATCTCGTCGGTCGTTAATACCTGAGCAAACCGCCGCCCGAGGGTGGCGCAGGTAGCCCTCTGCAGCTCATCGGATGACAGCTCTCCGATAGCACTGGTCGCGGTTGCGTCGCTCAAAAAAAACACGCGGAAATCGCGAACGGCTGCTTCGCGCGCGGTGGTTTCGCAGCACACATTGGTGGCGATTCCGGTAATGATAAGAGTGTCGATGCCGCGGTTGCGCAGGATCAGCTCCAGGTCGGTTCCGTGGAAGGCGCCGTAGCGCGGCTTCTCGAGGACGATATCGGTGCGGTCGACCACGATCTCTGGATGCAGTTCGGCCTGCGGATTGCCCTTGTTGATGACACCTTCGCGGACGGCCGGGATGATCTCCCCCATCACACCCGTGTTACTGCCGTCGGGCCGCACGACGTGCATGGTATGGATGACCAGGGCGCCGTTTCGGCGGCAGGCATTGGCGAGCTGGTTGATGCGGGGTAGAATTTCCCGCCCGCGCGGCGCCGCGAACGGTGAATTCTCCACAAAGCAATTCTGCATGTCGACATTTACAAGCGCTGAGCGTTCGAGATTTATATCGAAGTCAACCATAGGTCTCTCTCTTTGCCATCGGTAAGGGTACTCTTCTACTGAGTTGCCGGAAGTGATCGCTTCTCGTAAGTCCAACGCGTAGCACAGTGGTCATCCGTGGCGTGAGCGAAAAGAATCGGAACGGAGCACGATGCCCATTCTCTCCCTCTCCTCGGATAAGGAGATGGAAGTTTCCCGGTCTGTCCACGCTTCGCCACGACAGCGATAGACGCCCAATTTTTCACGCCTCGCCCAGACTGGGAGAGGCACGCGCAGCGGCGGGTGAGGGTCCCTGTTAGCGGCGCGAATGTCCGATGCGCCGCGTCGCCGCTGGCTGCGACCGCTTCAAGAAAAGGGCGGGCTTGACGGGGGCGCGGCGGAAATCGGCGGAAAGAAGATTCAGATGATCGCGCTGCCGCGATGCGAGCAGCTGTGGCGCGGCGGCGTCCTGCCGTGAACCTCGGCTAACGGCGGATGCTCAGCGCCTTGCTCCCGCTCTGAAGCCAGGCGGTGGTCCATCGATCGCCGCTTGCGATCCGCTTGCGGTACTCGGCGGTCTTCTCGAGCCCGGGAATGCCTGGATCGAAGGCGCCCAGAAAGAGGTTGGCCGAGATTAAAAGCCCGCCGGGCCGGATTATCCGCTCGAAGTTATCAAGATCATCGGCCGCCTCTGCGGGATCGCCGTCGAAATAGATCAGATCGTACGGCCCTTTGAGGCCGCCAAGCACCGCGGCGGCGCGCCCGGCCAGAATCGTGATTTGGCCGGCAAGGCCCTCGGCGGCAAAATTTCCCTCGGCGATCGCGGCATGCGACGGATCGGCCTCGATGGTCTCGACTCGCGCATCGGCGCCCGCGCCATGTGCGAGCCATAGCGCGCTGTAGCCCAGGCCGCATCCAACCTCGAGTATCCGCTTCGCCCCCGCCGCCGCGGCCATCGTGCCCAGCAGCGGACCGTCGCCCGACGGATAGACGGTGCAGGCGCCGCGATGCTCCGTGCGATGGCGATGCGACGCTTCCCATACCTGGTGAAACCGGTCGGAGGCGCGGGTCGCTTTCTCAACCCAGTTGATCGCTTCCTGTTGACTGGTCGGCTCGCCCCACGATGTCGCCATCTTCGATTCTCCGTGTTCAGTGAACGCCGAGCCGGGCGCGGTCATGCGGCGTGGTGAAATCGATCGCCGGACCCTTCGCCACGATTCGGCTGGGATTAACCGTCACCTGGCTCCAGTAATAATGCTGCTTGATCTGTTTGAAGTCGACGGTCTCGGCGACACCGGGAACCTGGTAGAGGTCGCGCGTGTAGGGCCACAGGTTCGGGTAATCGACGATGCGCCTCAGATTGCACTTGAAATGGCCGTAGTAAACGGGGTCGAAGCGGACCAGGGTCGTGAAGAAGCGCCAGTCCACCTCGGTCAGCCGCTGACCTATGAGGTAGCGCTGCCGTGAGAGTCGCGACTCCAGCTCGTCGAGCGTCGCGAACAGCGCATCGAAGGCCTCCTCGTAGGCCTCCTGGCTGGAAGCAAAACCGCATCGGTAGACCCCGTTGTTGACGTTGGGATAGATGACGGCGTTGACGCGATCGATCTCGGCGCGCAGCTCCTGCGGATAGAAGTCGGCCGACGCGTCGCCCCATTGGTCGAACGCGCTGTTGAGCATCCGGATGATCTCGGACGACTCATTATTCACGATCGTGCCGAGGCGCTTGTCCCACAGCACCGGCACCGTGACGCGGCCGGTATAGTCGGGCTTGGCCTTGACGTAGACTTCGTACAGATAGCGCGCGCTGTTGACCGGATCGGACATCGCGCCATACGAATTCTGGCCGTCGTCGCTCCCGCTGAAAGCCCATCCGCGATTACCCATCGACGGTCCCACGCACGACAGCGAGATCACCTCTTCGAGCCGCTTGAGCTTGCGGAAAATTTCCGTGCGATGGGCCCATGGGCAGGAGGGCGAAACGTACAGATGGTAGCGGCCGGGCTCGGCCTTGAACCCGCCGTTTCCGCTGGGGCCGGGCGCGCCGTCGGGGGTCGCCCAGTTGCGGAAAGCCGACTCACTGCGTACGAAGCGGCCGCCGCTCGATTTCGTGTCATACCAATCGTCGTGCCATTCGCCGTTGACCAACAATCCCATTGCGTCTCTCCCGGATGGCGGGGCTTTCATCGATCGCTAGCACATTTCGCGTTGCCGGAGCCAAGCGGGCCGGGCAGACGCTGGCATCCGTGCGCGGTCAGCCCTACACTTCTACACTCTGCATGGATACTCCGATCGTCAACGTAATCGGTGCGGGCCTGGCGGGCAGCGAGGCCGCCTTCCAGCTCGCGCGGCGCGGCGTACGCGTGCGGCTGTTCGAGATGCGGCCGGTGCGGATGACCGAAGCGCACTCGACCGGCCTGTTCGGCGAGCTGGTCTGCTCGAACTCGCTGCGCAACGTCTCGCTCGAGACGGCGGTCGGAATCCTGAAGGAGGAGATGCGCCGGCTGGGCTCGATCGTGCTTGCGATTGCCGACCGCGCCCGCGTGCCGGCCGGCGCGGCGTTGGCCGTCGATCGCGAGGAATTTGCGCGCGGGCTGACCGAGGCGCTCTCCGCCGACCCGCTGATCGACATCGTGCGCGAGGAAGTCACGGCGCTCCCGCCCGGCCCGACGATCGTCGCCAGCGGGCCGCTCACCAGCCCCGCGCTCTCAGCCGAGCTCGATCGGATGCTCGGCTCGCACAATCTCTATTTCTATGACGCCATCGCGCCGATCGTAACCGCCGAATCGATCGATATGAGCGTGGCGTTCCGCGCCTCGCGCTATGGCAAGGGCGGCGAGGACTACATCAATTGCCCGCTCGATGAGGCGCAGTACCGGCGCTTCGTCGAGGCGCTGGTGGCGGCGGAGAAGGTTCCGGCGCATGCCTTCGAGCGGATGATCTACTTCGAAGGCTGCCTGCCGATCGAGGAGCTGGCGCGGCGCGGTCCGCTGACGCTCGCCTTCGGGCCGATGCGGCCGGTGGGCCTGGTCGACCCGCGCACCGGGCGAATTCCGTTCGCGGCCGTGCAGCTGCGCCAGGATGATCGCCTCAAGCTCCTCTACAATATCGTCGGCTTCCAGACCAAGATGATCTATCCGGATCAGCGGCGCGTGCTGCGGACGATTCCCGGGCTCGAACGCGCCGAGTTCGTGCGCCTGGGCTCGTTGCATCGCAACACTTTTATCGATTCGCCGCGGTTGCTGCGCCCCACCCTCCAGCTCCGTTCGCGCGACGACCTGTTCCTGGCCGGGCAGATGGTCGGCGTCGAAGGCTATATCGAGTCCGCGGCGGCGGGTCTGCTCGCCGCGATCAACGCGGCCCGGATGTGCACGGGACTGCCGATGGTCGTGCCGCCGCCGGAGACCGCATTGGGATCGTTGATCGCGTATATCGTCGATCCGAAGCGGCGGGATTTTCAGCCGATGAACGCGAACTTTGGCCTGATGCCGGAGCTTGAGAGCCGCGCCCGGGGCCGCGCCAAGAAGGCCGCGCTCGGGGAGCGTGCGCTCAACGCGGCCGAGCGCTGGATCGCGAGCAACGCCATCATGCCTGAAGGGTCCATCCCGCGACTGACGGTATCGGGAAACGCCTAGATGGCTCCGCCGGCATCGCAGCGAATCGCCACGCTCGACGTCGGGACCAACACCGTCCTGATGCTCGTGGTCGAGCGCCGCCCGGACGGCACGCTTGTACCGCTGGCCGATCTCGCGCGGATAACGCGCCTGGGACGCGGCGTCGAGCGCACCGGACGCCTCGATCCTGACTCGGCCCGGAACACGCTCGACGCGATCGTCGAGTTCTCTGGCCGCGCGCGCGAACTCGGGGCCGAGCGCATCATCGCGGCCGCGACCGCGGCGCTGCGCGATGCCGCTGACGGCGCTTCATTCCTGACCCAGGTGCGCGATAAGGCCGGGGTCGAGCTCGGCGTGATTAGCGGCGAAACCGAGGCGCAGCTCGAGTATCTGGCCGTCGTCCGCGGGCTGCGGCTCGCTCCCGCGGCGCGCATCCTGATTGTGGATATCGGCGGCGGGTCGACCGAGTTTATCCGGGTTGAGCCGGGAGCGGAGCTTCAGGCCGTGAGCCTCCAGGTCGGTTCGGTGCGGCTGACCGAGCGCCATATTCATCATGACCCGCCCGCGCCCGCAGAGGTGACGGCGCTGCGCGCGACGATCGATGCTGCGATCGATTCGCTCAACTGGAGCTACCGGCCCGAGATCCTGGTGGGAGTCGCGGGCACGGCCACGACCGTATGCGCCGTGGCGCTCGAGCTGGCAGCCTACGATGCCAATATCGTCCATGGCTATCGGCTATCGCGCGCCGAAGTCGGGCGTACCCTGGAGTTGTTCGGCACGCTGCCGCATCAGGAACGACGCAAGCTTCCGGGCCTGATCGAGGGCCGGGTCGACGTGATCTTCGCCGGCACGGCGATTCTGGAGCGCGTGATGGCGCGCTTCGATGTCGAGGAGGTCGTGATCAGTGACCAGGGCGTGCGATGGGGCCTGGTATGGCGCGAGCTCGATCGGATGCGGCCATAACCGTCTGAGCCTCTTTCGGAGCGCTTGCGTTCGCGATTTGACCACTGTAGGGAAAGGACGCATGGGGAGGGGCCGCCCATGACTAAGGCGGATTTGATTGAAGCGGTGGCGCGCTCAACGCGTCAGCCAAAGGCGAAGGTCGCCGTCACGATCGATTCGGCGTTCGAACTGATCGCGCGGGCGATCCGCAAGGACAAACGCTTTTGGGTTCCCGGGTTCGGCACGTTTTCGGTGCGCCGCCATCGCGCGCGCGCCGGCTACAACCCGCGCACCCGGGCGCCGATGACGATCCCGGCCATCCGCACGGTCGGTTTCCGGCCCGCGCCGGAACTAAAGAAGGGAGTGTAACTGGATGTCAGAAGCAGTTGATCTGAGCCGCAACTGGGACGAGGCCGCCGCGGGATGGACGAAATGGTGGCAGACCTTCGAGCGGGCGGCGCAAGTCGTAAGCGACCGGCTGATCGATCTGGCCGGCGTGCAAGCCGGATGGCGGGTGCTCGATATCGCAACCGGTATCGGTGAGCCGGCGGTAAGCGCGGCCCGCAAGGTCGGACCGAAAGGCAAGGTCCTGGCGGTGGATCATTCGGCCGGGATGCTGCAAGCGGCGCGCAATCGGGCCGCGCAGCTCGGCATCACCAATATCGAGTTCCGCCAGCTCGACGCCGATACCATCGCTCTTCCCGAGCGCGACTTCAATGCGATCCTGTGCCGATGGGGCCTGATGTTCCTGCCCGACCTGGTAGGCGCGCTCGGCCGGATGCGCGCGCTGCTGGCCGACGGTGGCCGGCTCGCAGCGGCGGTGTGGAGCACGCCGGACAAGGTGCCGATGATCAGCCTGGCGAGCGAGACCGTCCGCAAGATCGCCAACCTGCCACCGCCGCCGCCGGGCAGCCCCGATCCCTGCCGCCTGAGCGATCGCGCGGCGCTGGCGCGCTCGTTCAAGGAGGCGGGTTTCAGCGATTTCGTGCTGGAACCGATGACGATCACTTATGAATTCAAATCGCCCGAGGAGTTCGCGCAATTCCGCTACGACGTCGCCACGCCGTTTCGGATGATGGTCGACCAGCTCGACAGCCCAACGCGCAAACGGGTCATGGATGCCGTCATCGGCGAGGCGCGCCGCTTTGTCGAGGGCGGCGTGCTGCGCCTGAGCAACGAAACGCTCTGCGTCGCAGCCCGCAAGTAGCGCGCGCGGCGGATGAGGGGGGGAGGCTTCGCCAGCGGCGCGTCGCTGCTGCGCTACTCACCCGCGGCGATCCTGGTCGCGATCGCGGTGGCTGACGCAACCCGCGTCGCCGACCCCGACCTCTGGGGCCATCTGCGCTTCGGCCAGGCGACCCTGGCGCATGCCCGCCTGACGCTCAGCGATCCCTATTCCTACTCGGCCTTCGGCCGTCCCTGGCATAACCACGAGTGGCTGACTGAAGTCCTGATGGCCGCGCTCTACAATCTGGGCGGCGTGGCCGGACTCAAGCTCTGGAAATTCGCGATGACCGCGGCGACGCTCATCTTCGTCGCGGCGGCGCTGGCGGAGACGGGCGCGTCGGTCACGCTGCAGCTTCTGCTGATGCTCGCGGCGGCGCTGGCCCTGTCGCCGCAGCTCCAGTTTCGGCCGCAGCTTTTCACCTTCGCCTTCCTGAGCATCCTGATGACGCTGATGGCGCGCTACAACTTCCGCGGCCGTGCTCCGCTGTGGCTCGCGATTCCGATGCTGGCGCTATGGGCAAACCTGCACGGCGGCTTTATCGTCGGGATCGCGGCGCTGGGATTATTCGCGATCGTGATCGCGGCCGAGGACCTGCTCGAACATCGCGGCCTCCGGCGCGCCGTCTATCCCGGCGCCATCACCGTCGCGTCGATCGGCGCCACGCTGTTGAATCCCTACGGCATCGGGATGTGGTACGCGGTCGGCCACGCACTGGCGAATCCGTTCACACGCGGCGCCGTGAGCGACTGGCGCCCGATGGGGTACGCGCTGGTCGCACAGGCCCATGTCGCGCCGCTCGGGATAATCTACTACGGCGCCGTGATCGCCCTGATCGGCGGGTTTGCGCTGAGCCTGGCGATGGCGCCGCGCGGCGGCGGCGACTTACCGCTGGTGGCCGTGGCAATCATGATGATCTTGGCGGCGCTGTTGTCGGTCCGCAACATGGCGCTCGCGGTGATCGCGGCCGCCGCCCCGCTTGCGCGCCATGCCGAGCTCGCGCTGGCCGCCAGACGGACCGCGGCCCCCGATGACGCGGCGGAGCACCCGCCGATTCGCCAGTCGGCGGCGAATCAAGTGGTCATGGCCGCGGCCGCGATCGCGCTGGCCGTATATACCGGCCTGTTTCGAGGACCGCTCATGAACGCCGGCCGCTACCCGGCCGGAGCAGTGGCCTTCATCGAAAGCCATCATCTGCGTGGCAACCTGCTGTGCGACTTCAACTGGGGCGAGTACCTGATCTGGCATCTGTGGCCGGGCTCGAAAGTCTTCATCGACGGCCGCTACGATACCGTCTACCCCGAAAAGGTGATCGACGATTACCTGACGTTCTATTTCAACCGGCCGGGCGCTGCCGAGGTCCTCAAGCGCTACCCGCACGATTTCGTGCTAATCCCGATCAAGTGCAAGGCGTACCTGCTGATGACCGCGAGCCGGGAATGGAAGCTCGTCTACCACGATGCGGATGCGGCGCTGTTCGCGCCCGGGGGATCGCCGGCCGCCAGGATCCCCGGCGCGCCGGTGACCGGCACACCGCCCCCGAATCTGTTTCCCTGAGCATCCGCGGCAGCCCGGCCTGTGCAATGCGCCCGCCGGTTTAGTAGAGTTCATCCGCCGAGAAGCTTCATCCGCACGGCCCGGCGCGTGCTATCGAACTTCGCGACGATCAAACCGAAAGAGGTGTAGCCAATGAAGGCTGCGATGTTTCACGGTCCGAACCAGCCGCTGTCCATTGAGCAGGTCGAAATCGACGAGCCGCAGGAGCGCGAGGTGCTGGTGCGCACCGTCGCCTGCGGCGTCTGCCACAGCGACCTGCATTTCGTCGATGGCCTCTATCCGCATCCGGCGCCGGCGGTGCTGGGTCATGAAGTGGCCGGTATCGTGGAGCAGGCCGGCCCCGGCGTGACCTACCTGAAACCGGGCGATCACGTGATCGCCTGCCTCTCGGTCTTCTGCGGCTACTGCGAGCAATGCCTGACGGGCCATCCGAACCGCTGCTACAACCGCGGCTCGACCCAGCGGGCGGCGGCGGCGAAGCCCAGGCTTTCAAGCGGCGGCAAGCCGGTCTTTCAGTTTCTCGAAATCTCGGGCTACGCCGAAAAGATCCTGGTGCACGAAAACGCGCTGGTGAAGATTCCCGACGAGATGCCGCTCGATCGGGCCGCGCTCATCGGCTGCGGCGTGACCACGGGGCTCGGCGCGGTGCTGAATACGGCGAGGATCGAGGCCGGCTCGACGGTGGCCGTGTTCGGCGCGGGCGGCGTCGGCCTGGCGGCTATCCAGGGCGCGCGGCTGGCCGGCGCGCGGGTAATCATCGCGGTCGACATGCACGAATCCAAGCTCGCGCTGGCCAAACGCCTCGGCGCGACACACGCGGTCGATGCCTCGCAGGGCGATCCGGTGAACGCCATCCGCGGCATCGTGCGCGGCGGCGTCCAGTATTCGTTCGAAGCCATCGGCCTCAAGGCGGTCGCCGAACAGGCCTTCGAGTCGCTCGCGCCGGGTGGCGTCGCCACGGTGGTCGGAATGATTCCGATCGGTCAGAAAATCGAGGTCGACGGCTTTTCGCTGTTCTGGGGCGAGCGCCGGCTGCAGGGCTGCAACATGGGATCGAACCGCTTCCGGGTCGACATACCGCGCTACGTCGATCTCTACCTGCAGGGGCGGCTCAACCTGGACGACATGATCACCAAGCGCGGGCGGCTCGAGGATGTCAACGAGGCCTTCCGCGCGATGAAGGCGGGCGAGGTCGCGCGCACCGTCCTGACCTTCGAGCCGGGCTGAGCCTCAGATCAGCCGCAGTTCCTTCATCACGGAGCGGAGCTTTTCAGTCGCGCCGCCCGAGAGCTGCAGCAGCGGCATACGCATCTCGGGACTGCACTTGCCCATCAGCGCCAGCGCCATCTTGACCGGGATCGGATTGGTTTCGATAAACAGCGCGCGCATCAGCGGCAGCAGGCGGAAATGAATATCGCGGGCCCGCGCGAAATCGCCGGTCAGCGCCGCGGCGGTGAGTTCATGGGTCTCGCGCGGCATCACGTTGCTGATGACCGAGATCACGCCTTTGCCGCCCAGCGCCATGTCCGGCAGCGCAAACGAGTCGTCGCCGGCCATGATCACCAGCCGATCGCCGCATAGCCGCCGGATGTCCGAAATCTGATCGATCGAGCCGCTCGCCTCCTTGATGCCGACGATATTCTTCACGTCGCACATGCGGGCGAAGGTTTCCGGCAGGATGTTGGAGCCGGTGCGGCCCGGGATGTTGTAGACGATGATCGGCAGGTCGACGGTGGTCGCGATCATCTTGAAGTGCTTGTAGATACCCTCCTGGGTGGGCTTGTTGTAATAGGGCGAGATCATGAGCGCGCCGTCGGCGCCGACCTCGCGGGCGAAGCTCGTCAGCCGCAGCGCTTCGGCGGTCGAGTTGGAACCGGTGCCGGCCAGGACCGGGATGCGCTTGCGGGCCTGCTCGACGGCCAGCTTGATTACCTGCTCGTGTTCGGCGTGGCTGAGCGTGGCCGACTCGCCGGTCGAGCCGCAGGCGACGATCCCGTCGATGCCGCTCTGAATCTGCCATTCGATGAATTCGCGCAGCGCCGCTTCGTCCACCGCTCCGTCGCGGAACGGGGTCACAATTGCCGACCAGGCACCACTGAACATCGCTCTAACCTCCGCTTAACCCGCGGACGCCACCAGTTCGTCGGCGCCCACTTCGATTTCTCCCCGAAACACTTCGACCGCCTCACCCGTCATGAATACGTGATTAGCCTGTTCACCCTGCTCACGCCACTCGACCTCGAGATTGCCTCCACGCAGCTCCACCCCAGCATGCCGGCCGGCCCGGCGGGTCAGCACGGCGGCGACCAGCGCGGCGCAGGCGCCCGTGCCGCATGCGAGCGTCTCGCCGGAACCGCGCTCGAACACGCGCATCCGCAGGCGATCGCGAGTCAGCGGCAGAACGAATTCGGCATTCACGCGGCGCGGAAAGAACGGATGGGCCTCGAATTGGCGTCCGAGGCTTGCGAAATCGAAATCGCTCAGGCGGAAGATCGAATCGTCGGGCACGAAAATCACGCAGTGCGGATTACCCATCGAGAGCGCGGTGATTTTTTCGACCCGTCCGGCCACGTTCAGCGGATAGTCGATGATCCGTCCGTCAGCGGCGGCTGGAATCTCGCGGCCCTCCAGGATCGGCTCGCCCATGTCGACCGTCGCGCCGAGCACGCGGCCCGCGCTGTCGAGCTTGAGCTCCACGCTCTTCACGCCGGCGTCGGTCTCGATCGTGAGCGGGTTCTTCGCCGCCAACTCGCGCTCCCAGGCCAGCCGCGCCAGGCATCGGATACCGTTCCCGCACATCTCGCCGCGGCTGCCGTCGGCGTTGTACATCTCCATCCCGAGGTCGGCGCGGCTTGAGGGGGTGAGCATGATAAGGCCGTCGCCGCCTACGCCGAAGCGGCGATCGGCCAGGCGCCGGGCGAGGCCTGCGGGATCGGCGGGACGGACGCGGTTGGCGACCACGTAGACGTAGTCGTTGCCGCACCCGTGCATCTTGACGAACTCAAGCGTCGCCATCGGCCGGCACGTCGACGATCGGCTCGCCGCGGACGAGATCCTCGAAGGTTTCGCGATGGCGAATAACGTGGACCTGGCGACCGTCGACCAGCAGCTCGGCGGCCCGGGGCCGGCTGTTGTAGTTCGAGGCCATCACAAAACCATACGCCCCCGCGCTCATCACGGCCAGCAGCTCGCCGGGCCGCGCCTCGGGCATCTCGCGCGCCTGGGCGAAGAAATCGCCGCTCTCGCAGACCGGGCCGACGATGTCGGCGACAACCGGCAGGCGCTGCTCGCGGGCGTCGACCGGCAGGATCGCGTGGTAAGCCTCGTAGAGCACCGGGCGAATCAGGTCGTTCATCGCGCCATCGATCACGATGAAGCGTTTCACGTCGGTCTCTTTGATATACAGCACGCGGGTCACGAGAATTCCGGCGTTGCCCACGAGCACGCGGCCGGGCTCGATGATCAGCCTAAGCCCCAGCCGGCTGATTGGCCCGAGCAGCGCCGCGGCATAGTCGGAGGGCGGCGGCGACTGCTCCTGATAGGGGATTCCGAGTCCGCCGCCCATATCGAGGTAGCGCAGGCCGAAACCGTCGGATCGCAGGCGTGCGACGATTCCGGCCACCTTGCCGGCCGCCTCCGTGAACGGCGAGGTCTCGGTGATCTGCGATCCGATATGGGTGCTAAGACCGACGATCTCGAGGCCCGCAAGCCCGCGCGCCTCGGCGTAGTACTCGAAAATCTCCGCCAGCGGCACGCCGAACTTGCTGGTGCGATGGCCGGTCGAGATGTGCGGATGGGTATGCGGGTCGAGGTCGGGATTTACGCGCAGGCTGACCGGCGCGCGCAGCTTTAGCCGCGCGGCGAGTTCCGACACCCGGTGCAGCTCGGGACGCGACTCGACGTTGAGCATCAGGATGCCGGCCTTGAGCGCCGCGATGATCTCTTCGTCGGTCTTGCCAACCCCGGAAAAGACGATCTTTTGTGGATCGGCGCCGGCTTTTAGGCAGCGCATCAGCTCGCCGACCGACACGATGTCGAAGCCCGAGCCCATCGCGGCGAACAGCCGCAGGATACTCAGGTTCGAGAGCGCCTTCATCGCGTAGCAGATCAGATGGTCGGTGCCCTTGAAGGCATCGCGCATCGCGCGGAAATGGCGGCGCAAGGTGCGTGCGCTGTAGATATAAACCGGGGTGCCGAAACGCCCGGCGATCTCGCTGACCGGGACATCCTCGGCATACAGGCTGCGATCTCGATAGGCGAAGTAGTTCATCGGAGTATGGCATCCGGTCCCCCGAAGGGCGGGCCGCCGGATTCAAGGTGATTCATATCATAGCCGTCCGGGACGGCAAAAATCGCTACGGTACGGGCGGGAGCGGCGGTGGCGGCGGCGCGGTTCGCAGGTGACTTCCCATCATCGGCGCGTAAGGCGGCGCCGCGGGACTCGTGGACTGTAGCGGGCTTCCTTGCAGCCCGGGGATGGGAGCCCGGGGACGGACGTACTGCAGCGCGGCCTCGTTGGACGGCAGGCTCTTGTAGCCGTCGGTGGTATGGGACACGACCTCATAACGATAGTAATGGCCGGCCGCCACGGTGTTGTCGGTGTAGCTGAAACGGGTGGCGATCTGGAAGCGCTCCTGGTCGGTGATCGGCACCTCGACGATCGGCTGATACTGATCCTGCCCGTCGGCGCGCATGACCGTGAATCCCGACAGGTCGTGCATCGACTTGCCGCTCGCGTATTGCTCGGGGCGGGTCCAGGTGAGCTGGATTCCGTGCCGCTCGGGCATCGCTTCCAGGTCGAGGATTTGCTGTGGACGGGCGGCCTCGGGCGGAATCGGCGCGCTCTTCACGCCGCATCCCGGAGCGATCGATACCGCGAGGAGCGCCGCCACGAGGAGCGGCATTGCAAGCTTGATGCGCTTCATGTCTGACCGAGTCTTTCCAGCCGCCGCCGCACCGTCCGCGGGGCCGGCCCGCCGATAACGCCGCGCGCGGCGAGCGAGTTGTCGACCGAAAGAATCTTGACCGCGTCGGGTCCGAAGCGCGGCGAGTAGCGGCGCAGTTCGTCCGGCCCGAGCTGCTCCA
>JBGPMT010000003.1:0-24868 GCA_041487135.1 Binataceae bacterium (SeqCode)
AAAACTTTCCTCGATCCGGTACTGCGGCCGTTCGAACGCGGCATCTACCGGTTCTGCGGCGTCTATCCCGGCACCGAGCAGACCTGGGTCGAGTATGCGGTCTCGATGCTGCTGTTCAGCGCGGTCGGGATGCTGATGCTCTACGGGCTGGAGCGCCTGCAGGGGCTGCTGCCGCTCAATCCGCAGAAGTTTGGAGCGGTGGCGCCGGCTCTCGCGTTCAACACCGCGGCCAGCTTCACGAACAATACCAACTGGCAGGCCTACGCGGGCGAATCGACCATGAGCTATCTCACGCAAATGGCCGGGCTCGCGTTCCATAACTTCGTCTCGGCGGCGGCCGGAATCGCGATCGCAATCGCGGTGATTCGCGGCTTCGTGCGCCGCAGCGCGCGGACGCTTGGAAATTTCTGGGTCGATCTCACCCGCGCGACGCTCTGGGTGCTGCTGCCTATCAGCATCGCCGGTGCGCTGGTCCTGGTGTGGCAGGGAGTGCCGGATAACTTCAGTCCCTATGCGCAAGCCAAAACGATCGAGGGAGCGAGCCAGACGATCGCGCAGGGCCCGGTGGCGTCGCAAGAGATAATCAAGGAGCTGGGGACCAACGGCGGCGGCTTCATGAACGTCAACTCGGCTCATCCTTACGAAAACCCGACCCCGCTGACGAACCTGATCGAATTGTTCGCGATCTTCATTATCGGCGCCGGTCTCACGCATACCTTCGGCCAGATGGCGGGCGACCGGCGCCAGGGATGGGTGCTGTTTGCGGCGATGGCGATCCTGTTCCTCATCGGTGCCGGGTTCGCGATCTGGGCCGAGCAGCAAGGAAATCCGCAGATCGCGGCGATGGGAATCAACCAACAGGCCGGCGCAGGGCAAAGCGGCGGCAACATGGAGGGCAAGGAGGTACGGTTCGGGATCGTCAACTCGGCGCTGTGGGCGACGGTGACGACCGATACCTCGTGCGGCGCCGTGAACGCGATGCACGACAGCTTCACGCCGCTCGGCGGCCTGGTGCCGCTGGTCAACATGCAGATCGGCGAGATCATCTTCGGCGGCGTCGGGTCGGGGCTTTACGGAATGCTGGTGATGGCGGTGCTGGCGGTGTTCATCGCGGGCCTGATGGTCGGGCGGACGCCGGAGTATCTGGGCAAGAAGATCGAGGGGCGCGAGATGAAGCTCGCGATGCTCTTCATCCTGATTTTTCCGGCCGTGATTCTGATCCCGGCGGGCGTCGCGGTGGTGACGAAGCTGGGACTCGCAGGCATCACGAATCCCGGTCCGCACGGGTTTTCGCAGATTTTGTACGCCTATACGGAGGCGTCGGCGAACAACGGCTCGGCGTTCGCCGGCCTGAACGCCAACACGCCTTTCTACAACTCGACGCTGGCCTTCGGGATGTTGTTCGGCCGCTTCTTGATGAAGGTGCCGGTGCTCGCGCTGGCCGGCTCGCTGGCCGGCAAGAAGGCGGTGCCGCCGAGCGCCGGGACCTTCCCGACCGACGGCGCGATCTTCGTGGTCTTGCTGGTCGGCGTGATCCTGATCGTCGCCGCGCTCACGTTTTTCCCGGCCGATGCGCTGGGACCGATCGTCGAGCATCTCATGATGATGCGCGGCAAGCTCTTCTAGGAAAAGGTGGGGTAGATTTCGATGGCCGAGCGCAAGGCAACCGCGCTGTGGGACGCCACTATCGTCAAAGGCGCGCTGATCGATTCGCTGTACAAGTTCGACCCGCGCATCCAGGCGAGGAATCCCGTCATGTTCGTGGTCGAGGTTGCTGCGCTGGCGGTCACGATAATTCTCGGCCGCGACTTCTTCGAGGGACGTGCCGCTCTGGCGGCCTTCGAGCTGCAGATCGCAATCTGGCTATGGTTCACCGTCGGCTTTGCCAATTTTGCCGAAGCGATGGCAGAGGGGCGCGGCAAGGCCCAGGCTGACAATCTGCGCCGGACCCGTATCGAGACGCAGGCCCGGCAACTCAAGGAGAACCAGGAAATCATGGTTCCGGCGACCTCGCTGCGGCGCGGCGACGTGGTGCTGGTCAAGGCGGGCGAGGTGATTCCCGGTGACGGCGAAGTGATCGAGGGCGTGGCGGCCGTCAACGAGGCGGCGATCACCGGCGAGTCGGCACCCGTGATCCGTGAAAGCGGCGGCGATCGCAGCGCCGTGACCGGCGGCACCACGGTAATCTCGGACTGGATCAAGATACGGATCACCGCGAATCCCGGCGAGACCTTTCTCGATCGGATGATCGCGCTGGTGGAGGGCGCGCATCGGCAGCGAACGCCCAACGAGATCGCGCTCAGCATCCTGCTCGCCGGACTGACGATCATCTTCATGCTGGTGTGCGTGAGCCTCTATCCGTTCGCGCTCTACGGCGGCACCCCGCTGTCGCTGCCGGTGCTGGTCGCGCTGCTGGTCTGCCTGATCCCGACCACCATCGGCGGATTGCTGTCGGCGATCGGAATCGCCGGGATGGACCGGCTGGTGCAGCACAACGTGCTCGCGATGTCGGGGCGCGCGGTCGAGGCCGCCGGCGATGTCGACACGCTGCTGCTCGACAAGACCGGCACCATCACGCTCGGCAACCGGATGGCGACGGAGTTCATCCCGCTCCTGGATGTCCGCATCGAGGAACTGGCCGACGCGGCGCAGCTCGCCTCGCTGGCGGATGAAACCCCCGAAGGGCGTTCAATCGTGGTGCTGGCCAAGAACCAATACAACCTGCGCGGCCGCGAGTTGGCGGAGCGTGACGCGCGCTTTATCGCATTTTCGGCGCTGACCCGGATGAGCGGGGTCGATATCGGCGCGCGCAAGATCCGCAAGGGCGCCGCCGATCAGATCTTCAAATTCGCGCGCGACAACGGCGCTGCGGTACCGGCCGAGCTCGAGGGTATCGTCGAACGCATCGCGCGCAGCGGCGGAACTCCTTTGGTGGTCGCCGACGAGTCGCGAATCTTCGGCGTGATCCATCTCAAGGACATCATCAAGGAGGGTATCCGGGAGCGCTTCGCCCGCCTGCGCGCGATGGGCATGCGGACCGTGATGATCACGGGAGACAATCCGCTGACCGCCGCGGCGATCGCCTACGAATCGGGCGTCGACGACTTCCGCGCCGAGGCCACGCCGGAGACCAAGCTCCGCCTGATCCGCGAGGAGCAGGCGCAGGGCAAGCTGGTGGCGATGATCGGCGACGGCACCAACGACGCGCCAGCGCTGGCGCAGGCCGACGTCGGTATCGCGATGAACGCCGGCACGCAGGCCGCGCGCGAAGCCGGCAACATGGTCGACCTGGATTCGAATCCGACCAAGATCATGGAGGTGGTGGAAATCGGCAAGCAGCTGCTGATCACGCGCGGCGCGCTGACCACCTTCTCGATCGCCAACGACGTCGCCAAGTACTTCGCGATCATCCCGGCCATGTTCGTGGTTGGCTATCCCGAGCTGCAGTCGCTCAACATCATGCACCTGGCGACGCCCCAGAGCGCGATCCTGTCGGCGGTGATCTTCAACGCGCTGATTATCATCGCGCTCATACCGCTGGCGCTGCGCGGCGTTCAGTACCGGCCGCTCGGGGCCGCCGCGGTTCTGACCCGCAACCTTCTGATCTACGGGCTGGGCGGTGTGATCGTGCCGTTCATCGGCATCAAGGCCATCGACCTGGTGGTCGCAGCCCTGCATCTTGCCTAGGGGAGAAGAGCGATGACGTTTTGGACGACCCTGAGGATGACGCTGGTGCTGACTGTGCTGACCGGCATCATCTATCCGATCGCGATGGCTGGGTTAGCGAACCTGCTGTTTCCGTTCCAGGCACAGGGCAGCCTGATTTCCCGCGACGGCCGGGTCGTGGGATCGACACTGATCGGGCAGAACTTTTCATCACCGCGTTACTTCCATGGCCGGCCCTCGGCGGCCGGTGACAAGGGCTACGATGCTTCCGCCTCGAGCGGCTCGAACCTGGGCCCGACGAACAAGGTCTTGATCGACACGGTCCGCTGGCGGCTCAAGGAGCTTATCGAGAAGAACCCGGGGGTTACGGCCTCACAGGTGCCGGTCGACATGGTGACCGCCTCGGGCAGCGGTCTCGATCCGGAAATCAGTCCCGCGGCAGCCGATCTGCAGGTCCCGGGCGTCGCCAGAGCGCGGGGGCTCAGCGCAGACCGGTTGCGCAAGCTGGTGCGCGGTCATACGCGGCCGCGATGGGGTGGTATGCTGGGCGAACCGGGGGTCAACGTGCTCGAGCTCAATCTGGCGCTGGACGATCTCAGCGGGGACCATCGCGTGAGCATGAAGGGTGCACCGTAAGGGAGAGACCGATGCTTCGAGCCGTGACGATCCTGAGTTGACAGGCGCTTGGTTTCAGCGCGCGGCATTTTGTGACACAGGATCAAGCTCGGAGGCAGGCCCGGACCAATCAGCGCATGAACGGGGAGGATCGCAAGGATCCCGAAGCATTCCTTGGCCTGGTACCGCAGGCGCAGAAGGGGCGCCTCAAGGTCTATCTCGGCAGCGCGGCCGGTGTGGGGAAAACCTACCGGATGCTGGACGAGGCGCATCAGCTACGCGAGCACGGACATGACGTGGTGCTGGGGTTTGTCGAGACCCACGGCAGGGCGGAAACCGCGGCCCGTATCGGGAATCTCGAGATGGTCGCGCTGTGCAAGATTGCTTACCGCGGGGTGGTGCTGGAGGAGATGGACGTCGACGCCATCCTGGCGCGCAAGCCCGAATTCGCGGTGGTCGACGAACTGGCGCATACCAATGTCTCCGGTTCCAAGCACAACAAGCGCCACCAGGATGTCGAGGAGCTGATCGCGAGCGGCATCAACGTAATTACTGCGTTCAACATCCAGCACCTGGAGAGCCTCAACCAGATGGTGCGGCGGATAGTCGGCGTCGAGATCCGGGAGACCATCCCCGATACGTTTCTGAGCCGCGCCGACCAGGTGGTGACCGTCGACCTCTCGGTGGACGAGCTGCGCGAGCGGCTGCGCGAGGGTAAGGTCTATCCGCCGGAGCAGGTCGAGCAGGCGCTCAAGAATTTTTTCCGGGCGAGCAACCTGGCGTCGCTGCGCGAGCTGGCGCTGCGCGAAGTGGCGCGCGATCAGAGCCGGCATCGCGAGGAGCTGGAGTCGCTCAAGCGCGAGGGCGGGCGGCGGACGGCGGTCACCGAGCGCGTGATGGTCTGCCTGTCGTCGAACACGCAGGGCAGCGAAGCTCTGCTGCGCAAGGCCGCGCGCACGGCGGCGCAGCTCAACGCCGACTGGTACGCGGTGCACGTCGAGACGCCGTCAGAGTCGGTGCAGAAGATCAGCACCGCGAATTTCCGGGCCCTGCTCGACAACATCAACCTCGCCGCCGACATGGGCGCCGAGGTCGTATGGCTCAATTCGTCCGACGTCGTCAAGGCGCTGCTCGAATTCGCGCAGGAGCGGAAGATCACCCGGATGGTGATCGGACGGACGCATCCGACGTTGTGGAACCGGCTGTTGCGCCGTTCGCTGACGACGAGATTGCTCGCTGCGGGCCGCGATTTCGATATCGAGGTGGTCGCCCGAGAGGCGGCCGAGGAGCCATGATGCACCCGCCATCGCTGCGCAACCGCATCCGCAACGGCGCGCTCGCGATGCTGGCCATCGCGCTGGTGCTCGGCGCGCTGGCCCTGCCGGAGGTCCACAAGCTGGGCGGCGGAATTCGCAAAACGCTCTACCGCAATTACGTCAGCATCGACGCTGCGCAGCATATGCACGCGGCCCTGTGGGAGCTGCAGCTCGCCGCGCGCGACGGCAACATCGCCGCGGTGCTGCCTCGCAGCCGCGACCAGTTCAGCCATTGGATCGGGGTCGAGGAAGGCGACATTACAGAGGTTGGCGAGGAGGCCCTGGTCCGCGACATCGATCGGCGCGGCCGCAGGTTTTTCAACCAGCTTGCGGGCGGCGGCGCGCACGACGATGAGTTCGCCGCGCTTCACGCCCGGCTCGACCGGCTGATCGAGATCAACCGCGACGCGATGTTCCGGGCCGACAGCCGCGCCACCCGGATGAGCGATCGCCTCACCTACGAATTCGCAGCTGGCCTGATCCTCCTGCTGCTGCTCGGAACCGCGCTCTCATGGACGCTCGCCTGGAACATCTCCAAGCCGCTCGCCGAACTGGCCGATCGTCTGCGCAGCTTCAGCCTGCGCGGACCGTCGCTGCGGCTCGGCAAGCAGCCGCTGGCGGAACTCGACGCGGTGGCCGCAGAGTTCAACAAGATGGCGGAGCGGCTCGAGCAGTTCGAAAAGCTCAACGTCGACCGGCTAGTCTACGAAAAGAACAAGACCGAGGCGATTATCGAGAGCATCGAGGACGGCATCGTGCTGATCGATCCCGAGGGGGTCATCACGCATATCAACGAGGTGGCCGCGATCATCCTCGGCGTCGAGCGCGAGGAAGCGCTGGGCAGCGCCTTCGACGATCTCAACAGCACCCATCCGCACTATCTGCGCGTGCGCGCCGCGCTCCGGGCCGCCGCCCATCAGCCGCTCGACTCGCAGCGCGTCGAGGTCGACCTCCACGTCCGCGGCCGGGAACACAGCTACATTCTGAAGCCGGTGCCGCTCCGGCAGGGCGACGGCAAATCGTTCGGCACCATCCTGATTCTCCAGGACATCACCTATCTGCGCGACAAGGACCGCGCCCGCACCAACCTGGTGGCGACAATCTCGCATGAGCTCAAGACCCCGCTCACCTCGCTGGCGCTCTCGACCGGGCTCCTGGAGCGGGCGAAGGACAATTTCGATCCCAGGCAGCGCGAGCTGATCACCACCATCATCGAAGACGTGACCCGGATTCGTAATCTCGCCAACGACCTGCTCAACCTGGCGCGCGGCGAGGCAGGGACGATCGCGATGCGCACGATGCCCGTCGAGCTCGACAAGATGCTGGCCGCGGTGGTGAAGACCTTCGCGCTGCAGGCCGAGCAGAAGCAGGTGACGCTCAGCGAGCGGATCGGGGGACCGTTGCCACAAATCCTGGCCGACCCGGTCAAGCTCTCGTGGGTGGTTTCCAACCTGATCGCCAATGCGCTGCGCTACACGCCGAGCGGCGGCACGATCGCGATCGCGGCGGAACCGGCCGGTGAGACGGTGCAGCTCAAGGTCAGCGATACCGGCCCGGGCGTCGCGCCCGAAGTGCGCGACCATCTCTTCGAGCGTTTCGCGCAGTGGAACGTCAACGGTTCCGAGCCCGGCTCAGCGGGACTGGGCCTGGCGATCGCGAAGGAGATCGTCGAGGCGCACGGCGGCCGGATCTTCGTCGACAGCGCGCTCGGCAAGGGCACCTGCTTCACGGTGGAGTTGCCGCTCCGATCCGACGATCGATGGGCAGGCTCCTGATCGTCGACATTACGGCGGGGTTCAATTTCAAGCTGGCCGAGTGGCTGGCATGGCGGTTTGAGTACCGCCACGACGAATCCAGCCGGAAGCCCTTCCCGAGCGGCTGGGGCTCGGGACCTGCGCGGCAACCGCGTCAACCTATCACGGGATGGACACCATCCTGGCCACGCTGATGTTCATTTTCTGAGCGGCGCAGTTCACACCGTAATCGAGGTGCCGTCGAAGCGGGTGAAGGTGAAGCCCGAAAAGTTTTCGTTGTAGCACGCTTTTTGATCCCTGAGCATCGCGATCGCGACCGCTTCGCCGAGCTTGATCGATTCCTCGAAATCGGTGCGCCAATGCACACCGGCGATGTTGCGTCCGACGCCAATCGCGACCGCGAGCTTGTTCAGTTCGCCTCCGACCGTGAGCGCGTCGGCATCGGCGCCGCTGTAGGGCATCAGCGTCAGCCCGTCATCGGATGGAACCACCGGGTCAGGAATCACGAAGTTCTCGTCGAACATCGCCTTCAGAATCGTGACCGAGGCGCCTGAGACGGTCGCGTGACCCGCGCCGTACGAGGGATGTTGAGGACAGCCTTCAGGGAACGCTTGCGTTATCAGGTACGTCCCGTTGGTCGCGAAAGCCTGCTGCAACGCCTGTGAGTTCAGCACGTCGGGATGCAGCGGATAGTCGCGCTGATGGGTCATCGTGAGATGGACCAGGCCGCCATAATCCTCCGGTCGGAGCGTACGATGCACCAGCCATTTCTGGTACCAGACCGCCTTGAGCGCGCGGGTGCAGACTTCCGCAAGCATCGCCTGGATATGGGGAAAGCCGAAGGTGCCGAAGCCGGCCTGGGTTTTCGATTCGAGGTACGGATTGCCCGGGTTGAACGGCGCATGCAACTGCGCCAGCGCGTCGGCCGCCAGCAGGAAGTGCTGATAGAGCACGTCATTGTGAACCAGTTGGGCAAGGTCGCGCCCGGAGCGCAGGTACCTGGGCGTCGAATCGAGCGGCTCGGGCGGAAACGGCCCCCGCCCGTTGCGGGCGGCGAGCCACGAATCGTAGTCGGTCAGGAAATCGCTGCCGCCGTCGGCGATCGGAAGGTAGGTCACGAAGCGCTGGTCGATCGGCAGCGCCCCGATAAACCTCGGCAGGTACAGAAACTGTGATACCCAGGGTCCGCTCAGCATGTCCGGGCCATTGCCGCGAAACAGCGTGCCGGGCGTGACTTTGTTCGTATCCGGATCACGCGGCCCACGAAAATCGGAGAGCGCGTTGAGGTCGTCGATCGCCCCCTCCGCGAGCGGATGAGTTGCGTACTGCGAAAAAGGCACATCGCGCAGCGCCGCCATCCAGTAGTTCTCGACCGCCTCGCCCGCGCGCCAGGCGGTGCTGAGGGCCGGAGCCGGTGGCTGGCTCATCTGATGAGAATCCGTACCCTCGAGGTCGAAGGCGTAAGCGGCCTGCGGGTTGACCATCTTGACCGACCCGCCGAGCTCCAGGTTCTCGAAGTGGGAGGCGGAGCCATCCTGCAGGATGAGGAGGTATGCCGCATAGGCGGTCTGATCCATCTCGCCGAAGCTGTCGTGCGGCATGCCCTTGGAAAAATTTCCGATTCGAGTCGGGTAGAGATTCTCATCGCCATTGGTCGGATGAAGCGGGATGGGAACGTCGCGCTCCGACTGGGCGGGGTCGATTCTGCGCTTGAGCGCGTCGCGGGCACGCCTGCGGGCCGCGCCGCCGCCCGGGGCCGCAAAAGCTTCGGAAGCGGCCAGCCCGGCCAGCGGTATCGATGCCGCGGTGGCCGCGAGTGCGGACTTCGTCAGAAACTGTCGCCGGCTGAGCCGCAATTTTGAAGACATGGTTGTACGCTCATCCCCCGATGCGCCTCTGCTGGTGGCCACGATAAGACCCCCTCCCCCACGAGATGACCCCCTAACTAACTGTCAGGAGAGTATGAAATCCTTCTGCCGCGCACGGTCAAGCGGCACGACTTGCGTAAGAAAAGCAGTAAAGCAACCGGGACAGCAATACTGGCGAAAAACAATTTTCACATCGACGAACAGTTCCGGATTGGGGAAGATCTGCGGCCCGGCCTCGCTGGGAGCGCCCTCGACCATCGCGAGGTGATCGAGGTAGTTGTCTGTGACGGCGCAGACGATCGCTTCGCAGTGCTGACACTGAAGCATCGCCGATCCGTCCTCGCCGATCTGCACCAGGTTGTCGTCCCAGCGCCTTTTCGCTCCTGACTGTGGGGCCGGGCCCTGGATTCCGGCCGGCCGGCCAGGACGGGCGCGCCGGCGCCGCTGCGCGCGGATCTCCGCGCGCAGCCGCGCCGTCTCCGCCTCATCAACCTCGAGCGGCGACGGTATCAGCGCCACCCCGCAAATCGAGCGCGCGGCCTCGGCCGAGACCCGCAGTTCGACGATGTCGCGCAGCACCTGGCGCGGATCGCGCAGCAGCGGATCCATGTATCCGCCGCCCGCCTGCCAGAACTGATAATAGACGTCGTTCGCGTCGAAGTAGGATTCCTTGTGCGAGGGCAGGTACTCGACGTTGCCGCGAATCTCTGCGAGCGACGCCGGGACGATACCGTTGCGCAGCAGCTGGCGCAGGTTTGAATCGCGAATCGCGAGGTCGAGTTGACTGTTGCCGGGATAGCCGCCGGCCAACCCCGGATTCATGTTGACCGCCTTGCCCGACCCCGATATCACCATCGCCATCCGTTCGTCGGTGCCATGCGGCACCACACATATCGACGCACCGACGCCGCCCCGGAACCGGCCCGGGCCGCCCGAATCGGCCTCTTCGCGCCGCCACAGGTAGAGCAGCGGATTCATCAGCTCCGTCATCTCGACGTCCGGTATGCTCGCCATCGTGATCGCCACCTGGCCGCCGGTGTCGACCCCGTCCTGGTCGACGCGCGCGCCGAGCCCGCCCGCATTGGTGTCCATCAGCATCACGACGAACGGATGCTTATATTGACTAAGCCCGGCGAAGACCGTGATCGCGACGGTCCCTTCGCAGCCTGCGATTACGGTCTCGCGGCGCGCCGGATGGGTGTCGAGCATCCGCGACAGACATTCGATGGTAGCGTTCATCGTCGACCAGCCCGAGGCTACCGAAGCCTGCGAGACGCCGGCGGGAAAGGTGGCATTGTTGAGCGTGCCGGGCTCGCTGATGATATCGAAGCAGCGCATCACACCCGCCGGCGACCACGGGATGTCGCCGCACAGCACCGGCATGATGCCCCAGATAACGCCGCCCTGCAGGCCGTTGTAGGTGCAGTTGATGAGGCCCTCGACCTGGGGATCGGTACCGCGAAAATCGAACGTCATGTGGTCGCGCCGCTTGGTGAGAGTCAGCGAGATTTTGTAGACCCCGCGGTCACCCTCGCGCGCCTCCTCCTGGTAGGCGACCGCTTGCCACGAGCCGTCGGGCAGGTCGCGGAGCTTGGCGCGCAGCCGGCGCTCGGTGTCGGCCATCTGCCGCTTCATCACCGCTTTCACGATGTCCGGGCCGTATTTCCGAATCAGCGCACGCACATGTTCCTGGGCAAAGCTGTTGGCGCCGATTTGGGCGCGCAGATCGAGGGCCACCAGCCGCGGGATTCGCGAGCGCCGGAGATAGACATCCTCGACGTCGCGCTGCAGCCGCCCGCCGCGCACGATCTTGACCGGCGGCGTCGGCAGCGATTCCCAGAAGATGCTCCGCGAATGCGGCGTCCAGCTGCCCGGCGCGACCCCGCCCAGGTCGAGTTGATGGGCGGTGGCGGCCGTCCACGCGAACAACTCGCCCTCCCAGAACATCGGCGCGAACACCGCGACGTCGTTCTGATGGATTCCGCCGCCGACCCACGGGTCGTTGCACAGGAACATGTCGCCGTCCTCGATCCCCGGGTTGTCGGCGCGATGCTGCAGCGTCCATTTGGCGGCACTGTCGAACAGCACCCCGAGCGCGATATTGTAGGGCCCGAGTTGGATCGTGTTGCCCAGCTCGTCCATGATGCCAAAATTGAAATCGTTAGCCCCCGTAACCACGACCGATCCCGACATGCGCCTGAACGCGTCGCCCATCTCCTGGGTCGTGGCCCACAGCCGGTGGCGAATCACCTCGTAGGTGATTGGGTCGAGCGACTCGACCATCGGCGCGCTCACGCCATGCAGCCTGACGTAGGGCGCGGCGGCCCGCCGGATGGTTTCCTCGTCCGCCGGTTGAAAGGCAAAAATCTCTGATCCCGGAATTAGTGCCGCCATGCCGTTGGATTCCTTCCAGTCGCTCCGCGAGCGAGCGGCTCAGAATACGATGCCGCTACGTTTTATGGTAGATGTGCAGCGCTCACGATGCGCCGGCCGCAGCGGCAATGGATGACGGGCGGCGAACTATGCTAATTCGACGGGATGGACAGCGCAGGGCTGCGACGATAAGCCGGAGCGCAAGGAGATCGGGCGATGAAATTCTACACCTTCGACGAGTTAACCTATCCGAAACTTCCGGAGTTCGGACCCGAGGTGAAGTTCACCAACCGCTTTTGCGATCCCGCGGTCGTCAGTCAGACCTACGCTGACCATCTCGATGAATGGGCGATGTGCGAAGACCTCGGCTTCGACGGCGCGTTCGTCAACGAGCATCACTTCACGGCGCTGAACCTCCAGCCCGCCTGCAACATCATGGCGGCGGCCATCATCATGCGCACCAAGCGGATGAAGGTCGGCGTGATCGGCAACGTCGTGCCGCTGCGCAATCCGATTCGCACGGCCGAGGAGTTCGCGATGCTCGACTGTCTGTCGGGCGGCCGCTTCATCGCGGGCATCGTGCGCGGGGTGCCGCAGGAATACGTCTCCTACAACATCGATCCGTTTGCCAGCCATGCGCGCCAGCGCGAGGCCTACGAGATAATCCAGAAATGCCTCACCGAGGAACTGTTCGACTACGAGGGCAAGTTCTGGAAGGTGACCAACTGCTCGATCTGGCCCAAGCCGATCCAGCGTCCGCTGCCGTTCTGGATGCCGGCGGGCTCGCTCGAGAGTATCGAGTTTGCCGCCGAGCATCGGATCTGCAGCGCGCAGGTATTCGGTCCCACGCTCCAGTTCCAGGAGAATTTCGATCTCTATCGCAAGGTCGCACAGGAAAAATTCGGCTGGAAGGCGGACTACAGCACCTTCGTCGGCGCCCGCCTGATTCACGTCGCGGAGACCAATGAGCAGGCGATCGCGGAGGTCAAGGACGCGCTCTACTATTTCTTCCGCACGCTGAATCGTCCGGTCATCAATCCCGCGCCGCTGCCCGGTCACGCGAGCGATAGCTCCTACGTTCATCGCAAGCGCCGCGACCAGGACGTGCCCGGACCGAACACGCCGTTCGAGCAGATGCGCCGCGATGGATTCATCCTCTGCGGCGATCCCGAATGGATAACCCGCTACCTCGAGCAGGATATGCGCGGCGCCGGCTACGGCCACTTCCTCGGGATGTTCCACGTCGGCAACATCGCGCACGACCGGGTGGTAAAGTCCAAGCAGCTGTTTGCCAAGTACGTGATGCCGGCGCTGAAGGATATAAATCAGGATGAAGCGCCGGTGGATAAGCCGGCGGCCGCACGACCTTACGAGGTCAGAAGCGCAGCCGCCGTCACCGCGGACGGTAAACTGCCGCTCTACAAGGATTTCAACTATATACTCACCCGCGACTCGCCCGAGGTCGTGCGCTCGTTTGCCGAGCAGGGGGAAGGGCAGCGGGCCATGGCCGGCTGGGAGATGAAGGTGCCGGATTGGGGGCTCGACGGATTTCCGTACGAGATTATCCTCGTCGGACCGTCGAGCGAGATGCGCGGTAGCGCGGTCCGTCTGCGGATCACCGACTCCGAGGATCGCGAGGCGCCAGCCGATGCCGAGGTTCTAATCGAGGTTTCCGATCAGGACGGCGGCCAGCGGCAGGTCGCACTGCGGGAGAAGTACGGTACGTTCGCGCGGATTGCCGATCAGCACGCTCCGGAAGCGGCGCATAATATCGGCAGCCGCGTGGTCGCACCCAGCCGCTATATCGTACGGCTCACGGTATCCGTGCCGTCAGGTGATTTCAGGCCGGATGCCGACGCACCCGGCTCGTTCTTTGAGATCGAATGCTTCAAGAACTGGCTGAACATAACCGCATAGCTGGAATGGCTGATAACTAACTTACTATCCTGGTCGAGGCTGAGAGAAATCTGATGGGCGCAGGATACGCTGGCTACGCTTCGGTATTCAATCGCAAGACCGCCCAGGTCGGGCAACTGACTATTCGTTATCTGGAGGGCGGCCACGGAGATCCGCTGGTCTACCTGCACGGTCTCGAAGGCTGGGGCCTGTGGGACAGTTTCCATATCGCCTTCGGTGTGACTAATCGGGTCTATGCTCCATTGCTGCCCGGATGGCAGGACGGACGGGTACCTGATTCAATCCGCAGGCCGAGTGACTATGCGCCTGTGGTTCGCGAGTTCGTCACCGCCATCGGTATGAAGAGCGTCACGCTGGTCGGCCATTCGATCGGCGGATGGGTCGCGCTGTGCGTCGCAGCTGAGTTCCCGGAGATCGTGGATCGGCTGGTGGTCGTCGATCCGCTGGGACTGCGCACCGAGAGCGATTCGGCCGTTGCCCTGAGCAGCATGGACCAGGAGGCTTTCAGCCACGCGGTCTTTGCGCGCCACGACAAGGTGCTGGTTCCGCATGCGTTCAATCCCGACTTTGGCGGCGAGTTCCAGGAACTCAAGGACTCGCCCGATTTCAAGCGCTACTGGCGCAATCGCGGGGTCCTGGTCAAATGGCTCGGCGACCGGCTCGACGATCCGGAGCTGCTCCGGGCGGCCGAACGCATCCGGGCGAAAACCCTGATCGTGTGGGGACGCCAGGACGGGCTGGTCTCCTGCGAGGACGGTCGGCTGCTGGCCGGCGCGATAGCGCATGCGACGCTGGTCATAATCAACGGCGCGGGGCATACCCCGATGAAGGATCGCCGCGAAACCTTTCAACGCATCGTTTACGAGTTTCTGTCCGGCGCCGGCGCGGCGGCCGAGGGCAAGGTGATCGAGCACTAGCTCGCGGCCGGTGGCGGCAGCCGAGCGAAGTCAGCATGAGATTTTCCATTTTCATGATTTCGATGGGTGAGGGCCGCAGCTCCGATCGGCAAGTGTACGACGACGCGCTGGCCGACGCGCGCCTTGCCGACCGCCTGGGCTTTGAAGCGTTCTGGTTCGCGGAACATCATTTCAACGGCGACTTCTGCATGTCGCCGTCGCCGAATCTGCTGGTGGCGTCCGCCGCGCGCGAGACCGAGCGAATCAAGCTCGGAGTGGCGGTGAATGTGCTTCCGATGCATCATCCGGTGCGCCTCGCGGAAGAGGGCGCGATGCTCGACCAGCTGACCAACGGCCGCTTCATGTGGGGTATCGGCCGGGGAATCGTGGGACGCGAGTTCCTGCCCTTCGGCGTCGATTCCACGAACGCACGCGCGCGCTTCAACGAGATCCACGACACGGTGATAAATGCCTGGGCGACCGGCCGGCTCGAATGCCACGGGCGCTTCTACGACTTCGAGGGCGTCGATCTCTACCCGAAGGTCCTGCAGCGCCCGCATCCTCCGGTCTGGGTCGCCGCGCAGAGTCCGGAGTCGGTGGCATGGTGTGCGCGCCGCGACTATATAGCGATGCAGGTCGGCGAGCCGATGGAGCAGACGCGCCGTCACGCGGAGCGCTATCGCCGGGCCGCCACGGAGGCTGGGGTCACGATTCGCGAGGGCGGCATCGTACCGCTGCGCTACTGCTTCGTGGCTGAAAGCGACGAGATCGCCCGCGAGAAATGCGCGCCTTATCTCCGCGACTTCTGGCAGCACTTTACCAAGATCGCGGCGCCGGGCGGCATCATCCCGGATCGAAGCGGTTATGAATACTGGTACGAAGAGGGCGACCTCTCGCGCTACGCGACCGACGATTACGACCTGCTCAAGCAGCAGGGGATTATCATCTGCGGCTCGCCTCGAACCGTTATCGAGCAACTCGGGCGGCAGGCGGCACTAATCGGGACCGATCGCTTCCTGCTCGATTTCTGGCGCGGCTCACTCAAGCGCGAAGATCGGATCAGGTCGTTGGAACTGTGCGGCAGGGAAGTGATTCCCGCGCTGCGCGGCGCGCCGATTCCGGCCGCCGCCTGACGCGCGCGATCTTCTTCCCGGGAGGAAATTTCATGGCGCCGGAAAGCGCAAAAAACAATCCGCAACTCGACCGGGTGATGGAGCAATACCGCGAATTGTCGCGCGCGGCGCGCGAAGCGCAGGGCCCGGCCGAGGTGCGCGCAGCGCTCGAGCGGCATTTTGGCGCCTTCCCTAGCGCCGGCGCCATCAAGTGCGAACCAGTGAGCGCCGGCGGCGTGAACGCGGAATGGATCTCGGCGCCGAGCGCGAATCGCGAGCGCGTGATCCTCTACCTGCACGGGGGCGGCTACGCGGCAGGCTCGATCGCGTCGCATCGCGAACTCGCCGCGCGTCTGTCGAAGGCGGCCGAGGCACGATGCCTGGCGGCGGACTACCGGCTCGCTCCCGAAAATCCCTTCCCGGCGGCGGTCGAAGACGCGACCACCGCCTACAAATGGCTGCTCGACAATCAGCAGTGCCGGCCCGAGCGACTCGCCATCGCTGGCGATTCGGCGGGCGGCGGACTCACCGTCGCGACGATGGTAGCGCTGCGCGACCGCCGGATACCGTTGCCGGCGGCTGCGGCCTGTATCTCACCGTGGGTCGATCTCGAAGTCACCGGCGGGACGGCCGAGAGCAACGCGAACGTGGATCCGCTGGTGTCGCGCGAAGTGCTGCAGATGTTCACCCGGATGTACCTCGGCGATCGCGATCCGCGAACCCCGCTGGCCTCGCCGCTCTACGCGGACCTGCGCGGTCTGCCCCCGATGCTTATCCAGGTCGGCTCGGGAGAGGTGCTGCTCGACGACGCGAAACGGCTCGCCGAGCGCGCCCGCGCCGCGGGCGTCAAGGTGGAGCTGGAAATCTGGCCCGACATGCCGCACGTATGGCACTGGTGCGCGCCGGTGCTGGACGACGCCCAGCGGGCGATCGAAAAGATCGGCGCGTTCGTCCGCCAGCGGACGTAGACCGTCCGGCTTCTCGCGCGTCCCGCCTAGCGCATCACCTGCGTGAGTCCGCTGACGGTCGAGTAGCGCTGCACATCGTCATAGTTCTCGCCGTCGACGTTGCGGCAGTTCTCGTTGGCGAGTATTCCTCTGCCACCAGGACCGGTCGTCGCCCACCAGCTCAGATGCCGCCGGTTCGGATCCCAGATCGTCTCGATCGTGTTGTTGGTCTCCCACTGGATACCTTCGTTCGGCACCGAGGTCGCGATATGCACGAGCAGGTCCATCTTCGCGAACTTCATCTGCGCATCGTAGATATCCTTCCACACGATCACGAAGTTATTCTTGTCGAGGTACATTATCTGCTTGCCGTAGCAGTAACCCGCGCGCAGCGAGGGGATTCGCCGCGTGTCGATTACATAAGTGTTATGCACTTCCCACTTGCCGACTTCGGGTTTGGGGAAGAGCATCGGATAGTAGTTGGACAACGTACCGAAACTCTTCGGGTCGGCGTTGACCAGCGTCAGTACCGGCTGATCGCGCAGGTACTCCGCGTCGAAGCGCGCGATTCCACCGTTGAAGCCGCCCTTGAAATCGTCGGGAATCCAATCGCTGCCGAACGCCGGCGCGCAGCGGCTGCTGGTCGATTCGCGAATTACCCGCCGCAGGTTGGGCGCGAACAGGAAGTCGTCCTGGGGCCGTGCCGGGTCGACGTAATAGAGTGAGAGGGTGACGGTGTATTTCTGCTGCTCGGGCTCGAGCACCATCTCCCATTCACTATAGTCAATCCCCTGCGCGCGCGGGTCGTCGATCGGCTGGCCGGCATCGCTGATATGGCTCAGGCGGCGATCGACCAGCGCCATCTTGAAGGCGGTCGTATTGCCGTACCGGTCCTGGAGCACCTGATGGTTGTCGTTGCCGCATATCAGGTAGGGGATGTACCGGTACCAGCTATCGACCAGGATCTTGTAGCCTTTCATCGGGTCGGCGGGGTTGGGAAACGGCAGCCCGGCGACGTAACCGGTGATGGTATGGCCGCCGTCCGGCAGATCCTTGATCTTGACCCGCTGGCTGTATTTCCGAGTGTTCTCGAGGTACTCCTTCGGCGGCGGGTACGAGCTGGTCGGTCCGATCACCAGCTGGAAATCGGGCGGAAATTTCCAGAAGCCGGTGCCGGCGAACAACAGCCGCATCCCTTCCGGCATGAACTGCTGGTACTGCTGCCAGTTTTTGAGCGTGATAACCGTACCGGACGATATCGACTGACTATTGTCGGCCGCCTCGCCAATCCCGGCACTAAGTATCAAGATAAGTATTGCGAACAGGCTTTTCCGAAGAGTCATCCTCACTCCCTGTCATCTGGTCCCCGGCGGGCGCCGAGTTCAGGCAGTCGCGCGAACCGGTTTGGCGTCCTCTGAATCCAGCGCGTACAGGCGCAGCGAGTTGTCGCGCAGGAGCTTGCGCTTGCTCTCATCCGAAAGATCCCCGCGCCGCTCAATCGCGTGCAGGTTGGCCGGAAACTCGGCATCCCAGTGCGGGAAATCCGAGGCAAAGACCAGGCTCCCGTCACCGTAGCGGCGCACGACCTCGGCGAGCGAGCCCTCGCCGGCTTCGATCGAGAAGAACAGGTTGCCGCGCCGGATGTACTCGGCGGGATCATGGCGGCAGTGCGGGGCTTCGACCCGGGCGCGCTTTTCCCACTCCTCGTGCATGCGGTCGATCCAGTAGGGCATCCAGCTGCAGCCGGCCTCCATGAACCCTATGCGCAATTTCGGAAAGCGTTCGGGCACTCCGCTGAAGACGATGCTGGTCAGCTGCATCATCTGCGCGAAGGGGTGGGCGACGGTGTGGACCTCGATGAACGAGTCGAAGCCGTCGGCGCCGAAGTAATGCGGTCCGCGCACGGTCGCGTGCGAGGCCAGCGCGCAGCCGAGGCGCTCGGCCTCTTCGTAGATCGGCCAGAAGTCGCGATGGCCGAGCGGCTTGCGCAGGCCGACCGCCGGCAGCATCGCGCCGCTCGCGCCGAGCTCGCGCGTGGCGCGGCGCAGCTCCTTGACCGCCTCGCCCACATCCTGCAGCGGCAGCAGCGCGACGCCGGTGAGCCGCGGATCGACCTTGTGGTAGCGATTGAAGAAGAAATCGTTGTAGGCCCGGCACAGCGCAACCGCGAAATCCGGATCGCGAATCCAGCCGATACCCAGGCCCTGCGTGGGATAGAGGATCGCCCGGCTCAGCCCGCCGTCGTCCATGATCTCGAGCACTGCCTGCGCGTCGATTTTCCAGCGCCCCAGCGTGCCGCGCACCGAGCGGTCCCATGCGTCGCTCGAGAAATATGAGCGCGCGCCGCGCGCGGGCCCGTATTCGCGGTAGGCCGGATCGATGAATTCGGCGAGTTCATCGATAGTTTCGATAATATGTCCGTCGGCATCGATTACATCCAGCTTCATCGCGAAGACCTCCATTCAACGGCGCGCGTCGCAAGCATCTTGAGATGCGCAGAACTTTGGCAAAAGCCGCCGCTCACGTCCAGACAGGACCGGCGTGACGGCCGGTGCGAGGCCCAGGCTCAGCGCGACGCCAATCAGCATCAGTTCCGGCCTGCCGATAAAGTTCCGCATGTGAATTTCCCGGCCCCGCGTAACACTTGCGCGTCGGCCGCGTCAATCGCGACCTGATTGGGAACCGATGAGCGGCGCAGCGGGATGTCGGGCGGCTCAGGATGGAGCGAGCGCTTCGAGGGCGCGCAGATCGGGGCGCATCCCGCCGTTCGGATCGAGCGCCAGGATGCAGACGTGATCGGCGCCGGCGCGGCGATGCTCCTCGAGGCGCGCGCGAATCCGCGTCTCGTCGCCCCAGGCGACGATCGAATCGACCAGGCGATCGCTGCCGCCGCCGGCCAGATCGTCCGCATTGAAGCCGAGGCTGGCGAGGAACTTTCCGTAGTTCGGAATCGCGAGATAGAAGGCAATGTAGTTGCGGGCGCAAAGCCGCGCCCGGGCCGCGTCGCGCTCGAGAATCACCGCCTGCTCGGCCAGCAGCCGGCGCTCCGGTCCCAGCAGCCGCCGCGCGAGGGCAGTATGCGCGGGCGTCGCGAAGTAGGTGAGCGCGCCGTCGGTCTGCTCACCAGCGAGCTGCAGCATCCGGCTGTTCTGCGCTCCGATTACGATCGGCGGCGCGGCGGCCGCTCCGGCGGCGCCATACTGAAACGATTTGAGCTTGCCGACATATTCGGCCATATAGGCGAGCGGCGTGCGGTAGCTCCCGCCGCGCATCGCGGCGCTCTCGGGATTGTTGATTCCGATCCCCAGCACGAAGCGCCCGCCAGAGGCCTCGGCGTTGGTCCAGGCGCCGCTCGCCATCGCGAGCGGCCCGCGCGCCCAGACGCTGGCGACCCCCGAGCCGACCACCAGCCGTTCGGTGCGCGTCAGCAGGTAGGCGGCATGGACCAGCGCGTCGCGCCCCGCGGGGCCTTCGGTGAACCACAAGGCCTCGTAGCCGAGTTTTTCGGCGCGCTTCGCGAACGTGGCGGCGTCGGCGATGCTCAAGCTGTCGAGAAAGGCGAAGACGCCGAGACCTTTGAGTTCCATGACTTCTCGTCCCGCCGCCGATTCGTTATTGATCTTGCTCGCCCGGATGGGATTGCTCCATCTGAGCGTCAACAAAGTGAAGCCCGCCGCAACCGGCCGCGTTCCTGACTACGTCTTGCGACTCTAGGCTCGTCCGGTTTTTCGAGTGGCTTCGAGGAGGCTCGGGATTATCGGTCGAGGCCGAACGAAAAGACTTTCGGGCCGCCTTAGCTTTGAATGGTCGTAATCCGGATCAATGTGGTCCGGTGCAATGGTTTCGTTTCTTTTTCCGTCGTGACTAATTCGTCCGACTGCGTCTGACGCGCGGCAGCAACATGCAGGGAGTCCATTGCGGAAAGGCCAACCTTGCAGGCCTCATCAAACGCTAACTTCAGGAGCGCTTCGTCTATGGTCGCCCATGTCGACACGGTTGCAAAGAAAACGTCGTAAAACTCCTTCTCGGCGGTTCGCTTGTTAAATGCTGGCTTCGGAATCGTTTCAAGCTTGACCAAGATACTGGACGCGAACCTCCGCCCTGGATCGTCAAGAATGTTCATCGCCTTCGCGGCAAGTTCTTCTTTTCCGCGCGCTGCCGCGATCAAGAGGCCTGTGTCAACAAAGGTGAGCCTCATGTGTGCTCTGTATCCGTGCTTTGACGGCGCTCAATCACTTCGCGCTCGATTTCCTTCCAATCGAGTAGCGTGACTCCCGAAGCCACAATTCTGGAGCGCAGGATCCACAAACGTCTGCCAAGTTCCGTTCGCGGGGAAAACGCGGAACGCAAGAATTTAGGTGGCGGCTGCGACTGCTGCGTGAATCCGTCTGCTAGCTTCCGAGCGGGCAGAGAATAGGGCGGCGAACTTGGCGGAGCGATTACGATGTCGCCCCCCTTCAAATCCCGATGTAGAGGCATTCCTGCAGAGACTCGCTGGGCTTTGTACATTGCACGTGCGGCCTCAGGCAAAAAGCTTGAGACCCGGCCGTGTGCGTGAGAACCGTACCTGTTTGACTGCTGAAGAATCATGTCAGAGCTCAGGTTATGCCTGGAACTGTCAGCGCCAAAGAATCAAGCAATCGCCTTTCCTCTTGAAGCAGCTGTGAACCTACCTCATCAAGTGACGTATGCGGATCGAATTGAATAGACAACCGCAGGAATAGAGACTCAGGGAACATAGCTGAAAGATCCACGTGCCAGAAGCCTCTTTTTGTGTATAGTGTGAATCCACTTCCTCTGAAGTCGGTTCGCGCGGAGCCCTGAAGTGGCGGGGGCACGCAAGGAGCCGTAATCTCTGCGACGCTGCGTCCAGACGGTGTAACATGGATCTCCAGAAGAATCTCCTGCTCGCCAAAATTAATTTCCCCGCCGCGTCGTAAAGCATCGGTTCCCGCCCTGGCGACTCTCTTGATCGTCTCCAACTCGGACCAATCCGGGTTCCACACTACGAGACTCGCTGACCTTAACCCGACCTTGAAGATAAAACGGCCCTGCATCAGATGAAAGGCTGTTTCGACTTGGGATAAATTTGTGGGAAACTGGTTGACGACAACGTTCTCTAGAGAGACATTCCATTCTTGAAACGCGCGGAACACTTCCTTTAGGCCTTTTCCGGTATCAGATCCATCGAGGAAGGCTTCCTGATAGTTCGCTTTACATTCCAGAGAGGCCGCTCGAACCTGAGCGTCAATCTTGTCAGCCATCGCTAACGAACCTTTCTCGCCGTTCCGAGGCGGCAAGCTATCGCGTTCACCGACACTGAGCTAATCGTCGCACAAAGACGCGGTCCTTAGAAGGGCAGTTCGGGTAACGGTCTTCGTTAAATACGTACTGTTTCGTAAACCCATTTTGGGCTGATGGGTGGCAAACAGAAAGGCGTATGGTCGTTTCCTCTCGCTCGGCGTGACGCGATGATTCACTCGCGCGGCGGGCATGTTGTAGAATCGCAGCGCATGAAACGTCCACCGATCGTCTTTGTCAGCCACGGGGCGCCGAGCCTTGCGCTCGAGGAGTGTGCGGCGCGCGACTTCCTGCAACGATTGGGCGGCGAACTCGGCACGCCGCGCGCGATCGTGTCGGTCTCGGCGCATTGGGCAAGCGACGCTCCCGCGGTGACGGGTGCGGCGAATCCCGAAACGATTCACGATTTTTACGGCTTTCCCGACGCGCTCTATCGGCTTCGCTACCCGGCGCCGGGTGCGCCGGAGGTGGCGGCGCGGGTGTGCGAGCTGATGCGCACGGGCGGATTCGAATGCGAGCTCGATCCGCGGCGCGGCCTCGACCATGGCGCATGGAGTCCGCTGCTTCTGATGTATCCGCAGGCGCAGATTCCGGTCGTGCAGCTCGCCATTCAGCCGCATCGCGGCGCGGCGCATCACTTTGCGTTGGGCGCGGCGCTCGCGCCGATTCGCGACGAGGGAATCCTGATCATGGGGAGCGGCGGCGCGACCCATAACCTCGGCCAGATTCGCGGCGTCGAGAATCGGCCTGCTCCGAAATGGGTGAGTGCGTTTACTGAATGGCTGACCGGGGTGGTTATCGACGGGCGCAGCGCGGAGCTGGTAAACTATCGGTGCGTCGCTCCGTACGCGTCGGAGAATCATCCGAGCGAGGAACATTTTCTCCCGCTGATCGTGGCTGCTGGCGCGGCAGGCGCGGGCGCGCGCGGGCGCTGTCTCCATTCGAGCTACACCTACGGCGTGTTGAGCATGGCGTCGTACGCGTTCGGCGAGCAGGAGAATCCGGGCTGAGGGAGCGGCGCGGCCGGCCGCTAAGAGAGGGACGGCCGGGCTATCGATGAGACGAGGGTTGGGGGATCCCCGACGTCAAATAGCCCGGCCTCGCTTGGGGACAGGTGCTACTGCTCCTTGGGACGAGAAAGCAGTGCAGCGACCAGTACAGCAACCTTTGTGCCGACAAAATAATATTTGAAATCCGGGCTATTTTCGATCGGCAAGTTTCTTAAAATGCGAGAAAGGTGGGATTGGCGACTGAATTTCGGCACCTAAGTAGTTGAATCTTAAAGAGATTCGCATCATGCGAATCGGTCCGCGCCAAGCGCTTATGGCGGGCTGGGGATAGCGATACGGTCGGATCGAATGAGCGGGTTGAGACGGAATAGGACCTATGTTAATCGATACAGGCTCGGGGCGTGGCGCAGCCTGGTAGCGCACCTGCCTTGGGAGCAGGGGGTCGGCCGTTCAAATCGGCTCGCCCCGATTTCGCGCCAGTAGCTCAGGTGGACAGAGCAGCGGCCTTCTAAGCCGCGGGTCAGGGGTTCGAGTCCCTTCTGGCGCGCGCATGAATCGGCTTTGATTCACGTTCGAAGCAAGGCAGAGGACGGTGAGTGTAGCTCAGTTGGTAGAGCACCGGGTTGTGGCCTCGGTGGTCGAGGGTTCAATTCCCTTCACTCACCCCAAATTATCCGCTATCTAGACGTTTCCCGGGTGGGCCGTTAGCTCAGTTGGCAGAGCAGCTGACTCTTAATCAGCGGGTCCCGAGTTCAAGTCTCGGACGGCCCACCACGCACTCTACGATGCAAGATGTTTCCGCAAAGAGCCGGGCGCGGAAATCCGGGTGACTTGCACTTGTAATCCCCGGGAGTGCAGAATTTATCCAATCAATCGCGAGTGTCGGCTGGTCGGACTTCGAATGATGAAGCATCCGGCGAGACGGAGGGACGAATATGGATATCACGGGAATCGACGCGATCCGCTACGGGACGAGCGACTTGGCCGACTCTCATCGCTATCTGGCCGACCTGGGACTACAGGAAGTCGAGCACGGCAGTGCCGGATGCCGCTTCGTCACGATGGACAAGGGCGAGGTCGAGCTCCGCGCCTCGAGCGACGCGGGGCTGCCGGCCACGGTTTCCGACGGCGCGACCATCCGCGAGGTCGTATGGGGGGTCGCGTCGCAGGCGGCGCTGGACAAGATCGGCGTGGAACTGGAGAAGGACCGCCGCGTCACGCGCGACGCCGACGGCACGCTGCATAGCGTCGATGCGACCGGGTTCGGAATCGCGTTCCGCCTAAGCCGCGTGGTCGCGCTTAGCAAGGAAGCCGAGCCGGCGGTGAATCTTCCCGGCGCCGAACCGCATCGGATCAATCGCCGCATTGAATTTCCCGACCACGTAAGCGTGCGCCATATCGGACACGCGGTGTTTTACGTACCCGATTATCGAGCGGCGCAGGATTTCTACATCAATCGCCTGGGCTTCCGGCTCTCCGACGCCTTCATCGGTGCGGGGGCCTTCATGCGCTGCGCGCGCAACCCGCAGCATCATTCGATCTTTATGCTGCAGGGCGATCCGCCGCGCGCCGCGGCCCATCACGTCGCCTTCGAGGTCGGCGATTTTCACGAAGTGATGCTGGGCGGGAACGGGTTGCAGAAGAAGGGATGGAAGAGCGAGTTCGGCCCGGGCCGCCATATCATCGGCTCCAACTATTTCTGGTATTTCAAGACCCCGTGCGGCTCGGCCAGCGAGTATTATGCCGACATCGATTACCTGACCGACGCGTGGCAGCCGCGCGAGTGGACCTTCACGCCCGAAGTGGTTTACGGCTGGATGGTCTCGGTAGCCAGCGCGAAGGAGGCGGCGGCCGGTTCGGCGCAAGCCTTCACGGCCGCCAAGCCGTCCTAGCGGCGCGCCGATCCCGGCTGCTCCGGCTCCCCGGTGATTCCGAGTCGGAGAAAATTCCTGGTCCGCTTAGGACGCTGCGCCGACGTATGGTGCTATAGGCCGCACGATTCGCCCGTTGACGATCGGCATGCAGTCGGGCGGGAACTCCTGCACGATTTCGATACCCGCCTTTATCAGCCTGGCGAGGAACGCGTCGAGCTG
>JBGPMT010000004.1:0-24371 GCA_041487135.1 Binataceae bacterium (SeqCode)
CCAACCAGTCCCGCAGACGCCATTCGTCGAGGATCGCCGCTTCCTGGTAGAGGAAATCTTCCGCTTCGGCCCGTGTCAGCATAGCCGCTCCCGTCAGCGCAATGGTTTCGAACGATTCAACGCGTCAGTGCGTTTTTTCCAAGCGGGGTGAATTTTCCGGATCGATGGGGAATCGCGATCACGGCCGCCACCGCAGCTCCGAGACGATCGTGAGCCTACGCGACGGCGCGCCGCCGGGCCGCCGAGCCGCCTTCGATCTGCTCCGACCAGCGCCGCCAGAACGAGCGCATCTGCTCCTCATCGGTGATATCGGGATCGCGGTTCATGCCGCGCGAGATGTCCGACCACTGCGCCTCCTTGAAGGCGCGGAAGCCGCGCTGGCACGAATCGAGCGCCGCCAGATCGTCGGGGGTCGCGAAGCCGCCCGGCCCCAGGAAGGTCAGGAAGTTGTCGAGCCTAAGCGCGTGCCATCGCGGACCTTCGCTGCGCGGCATCATCGCCCATGCCGAGACTTCCAGGTAGCCGGGCGTGACCGGATAAAAGGTGCGCACCGTGAGCGACATGATGTCGTTGACGATCAGGTTGGGATAGATCAGCAGGTTGCGGTTCCATTCGGCGATCCGCTCGGCGCGCTGTTCGCCAAAACGCTCGACCAGCCGGCGGCGGAGCGCGGCGATCTCGCGTTTGACCTCCTCGCCCCAGCGCGGCTCCCATAACGCGCACGGCCGGCCCATCGGGCCGGTATGCTCGATCAGTCCGTGGCCGTTGCCCAGGGCCCGCGAATAACCCCGCATCGGGCGGCTGAAATCGGCGCCGACGTCGCGCAGGTATTCGAGATAGGTGTGATGGGTCGAGCGCAGATGGTAGCCGTCGATGCTGTTTTCGACCAGCAGCTTCCAGTTGGCGCGAAACGAATAGCTCTGCGTCCCCGGCGCGATCTCCATCCCGTCCTCGGCCTGGTCGAGAATCGTGTCGAGCACTTCCCTGGCACCCGCGAGGTAGTCGATGAAGTCCTCGATCGCCGGGTCGAACGACGCGAACACCATCCCGCGGTAGTTGGTGACGCGTGCGGGCGATTTCAATCCGAGCTGTTCCTTGCGAAACGCGCTGCCGTAGCCGGCGGCGTCGGGTACGCCGGTCAGGTCGCCATGATTGTTGAAGGTCCAGGCGTGGTAGAAGCACTGGAAGGTGCGGGCGTTGCCGGCGGGCTCGCGGCATAGCTGGGCGCCGCGATGGGTACAGGAATTGATCAGTACGCGGATCTCGCCGTCGGTTCCGCGGCACAGGATGAGCGGGCGGCCACCGACGTCGCGCGCGACGAAATCACCCGGGTTGCGAACCTCGGATTCGTGACCGACGTAGAGCCACGAGCGGTCGAACACGTTGCGGCGCTCGAGCTCGAGAATCTCCGGCGACACGAAGGCCGAGCGATGAACCCGGAACAGGCCCTGCGGCGGATCATCGACGACCAGCTTCATCCTGCCATTCGCATGATGCATCGTGTTGTCCTCAAAACATCCAGGCCAGCGCACGAGCGAAGTCTCAGACGCCGGCACTGCCCATCCTTACCAACACCAGCTACTTATCACCTCCGGTCATTCTCTATCAAACTGTATAAAATCTCGCTCGCGCGCGAACTTGCTTGATCCGGTTCGGAAGCGCGGGGTATTTTTTGCATAGGGATCATGGTGCTGCGTGCGCCGGTATGCCATCCGCGAGACAAAGCGATTTCGTCAATCTGCCTTTCCAGGAGAAACTCGAATTTCTCTATGGCCTGCCCGCGCGCCAAAAGCGCGACCTGATACTGGCCTCGCCCGAGGCTGAGCGCCTGGTCCAATCGTTCGCGCCCGATACGCTCTTCTACACGCTGAAGGAGCTTGGGATCGCCGACGCGGGCGATCTGCTGAGCATGGCGTTGCCGGAGCAGGTGCGATGGCTGTTCGATCTCGATTGCTGGGACAAGGACCGGCCGAACTTCACGCGGATGCACGAGTGGATCGAGGCGCTCTCGGAATCGGGGCGCAAGCGGATGGCCGAGGGGCTGATGGGGCTCGACCTCGAGCTGGTGGCGCTGCTGATGCGCCGCTATCTGCGCGTCTACCGGCTCGACGACCCGCAGACGCTGCCTGACGTGCCGTCCGACCGCTTCGTCCAGTTCGACGAGCATTACCTGATGGAGATCACGCGCGACGACACGATCAGCACGCATATCCAGGAATTTCTCGAGGAGGCTTTCGAGCGCGATTACAACTACTTCGCCAGCCTGATGGAGGATCTCTACTGGGGGGTCGAGGCCGAGCTCGAAGAGCAGGCCTACCAGTACCGTTTGGCGCGGCTGGCCGACCGCGGCTTTCCCGATTACTTCGAGGCGCAGGACGTCTTCGCCTACGTGAATCCACAGCGCTTTCTTGAGATTCGCCGGAGTTATCCGGCGCCGAGCCGCGCCGACCTGCCCGACGATCTCGACCTGGTGCCGCCGCACATGGCGCCCGTGACCGGCGACGCCGACCATTCGCTGTTCAACACCGCGCTTACCGCCGGCTTCGCCGCGCAGGGCAAGCGTCAATTGCGCAGCGAGATGGCGATGGTGACGAACCAGGTGCTGGTCGCGCGATCGGTGGACTTCGGCGATCTCGACGCGGTCCGGGTCGCGGTCGAGATGACGCACGACTACCTGAACCTGGGGCTCGAGCATCTGGCCGGCGGCGAACTCAAGGCCGCCATCGAGCATCTGCGCGACACCCATCTGAAGTTGCTCTTCCGCCTGGGCGTGAGCCTGACGATCGATCTGCGCAAGCGCGCCGAAGCGGTGGTGGCCGCACTCGGGCTCTTGCCCAACGCTTCGCGCGATATCGCCTACCTCGATTCGCCCTATCGCGAGGCGCTGGCCGGTTTCCTGGAGCGCCAGCCGCGCTTTTACGGCGCGCTCGATCGCGGCGGGGCGGTCGCGATGCGCGATTTCGGCGCGATGCGCGATCTGCATCTGTCGTACGGACTGCTGGAGCAGGTCAACACGATGCCCGAGCTGTTTCGCGCCCTGCTCGTCCTGGATATCGCCACACCCGGATTTCGCGCCGCCATCGCCGGCCACGAGATCCGGCTTAGCCAGATCCTGCTGACGGCCTTCGCGCACTGGGCGATGGAACGGCGGCTCGCGATCGACCCGATCGAGCCCGCGCGGCTAAGCGAGATGCGGGCCGCGATCATGACCCACGCCGGCCGGCCTTACGAGCTGCGTCCCGAGTTCCAGCATCAGGTAGACCTACTGCTCGAGCAGCGGCTCGACGAGCCGTTGCGGCGCCGCGCGGCCGGCTTCGTCAACTCGTGCCTTAACATGCTGCGCGAGGAGCTGGCCGGGCTCGATCCATCGCTGCCGATCGATCCGCGTTTCATCCGGGCCGTGATGATTCGGCGCGTCTAGGCACCCGGCGCGGGCTGCATCCGGAAGGTAATCGAGCGTTCGACGCCCGCATGCCGCACGACCATCGTGATCGGCGCGCCCTTCCCGAGTTTGGCCGCCGAGAGGCCAAATCCGTCGAGCGTCGTCACGGGTTCGCCGCCCACGCGCATCACGACATCGCCGCGCGACACTCCGGCCGCGGCCGCCGGACCCGAGGCGTCAATCACGAGCAGGCCGCTTAACGGCGCGGCATCGAAGTAGCCGGCAAGGCCGGGGGTCAGCTCCTGGAGGGTGAGACCGAGCTGGCGGGCGGTTAGCGGGAATTTGCCGGCGGGCAGGGGCTCGGCGGCGGCGTTCTGCAGCAGCCGCTCGCTCACGTAGATCGGCGCGTCGCTATCCATCGCGAGCGCGATCGCGTCGCTCGGCCGGCAATCGATCCGATAGCGGCCGTCGTCCAGTTCAAGGTGGGCGTAGTAGGTCTGGTCGCGAAGCTCGCTGACTACCACGCGATCGACGTGATTGCCGGTCTTGCGGATAATGGTACTCAGCAGCTGGCCGGTGAGCGGGCGCTCCATCCTGACGCCGTGCATCGAGAGCAGGATCGCGCGCGCTTCGTCCTCGCCGATCATTATCGGCAGCGAGCGCCCGTCGCGATCGCGCAAGAGCACGTAATGCATGCCGGTCCGGCGATCGACGCCGACCTGGCCGACTTGGACTTTCACCTGCTTGAGCGAAGCATCCGGGGCCTGCCGCCCGAGGCATCCGGAGGCGCCCGCCGTAAGGCAAATTATCCAGATAAGTGCGAGTCTTGCGCCGACGCCGGGTCTCATGGTCACTCCGCCGGGCCGCCGGGCGACTCTCTTCCGGCTTCATTCAGGCTCGCGCGGAAGTCACGCGCAACAATATAGAGCTCGGCCGAACCGGGCCTGCTCGCCCGCGTACGCGCGACCTCGACGCGGCCAAAATGCTCCTTGAAGCGCGCGATCAGATCTTCGAGACCCGGTCCCATGAAGACCTTCGCGACCATCGCGCCGCGCGGCCTGAGTACCGCACGGGAAAAAGCCAGCGCGGTCTCCAACAGTTCTTCCATCTGTGCCCGATCACGATCGACAATCCCGCTGAGCTTCGGCGCGAGGTCGCTGGTCACCAGGTGGGCGCGGCCGCCGAGCAAGTCCGCAACCTGCTCGCGCACGCCGGGAGCGCGGATATCACCGGTGACGACCCGCACATTTGCGCAAGCCGCGCGGCAGGCAACGAGATCGACCCCGATTACCTGGCCGCCCGGGACGACGGCGCGGCTCAGGATCGCGAGCCATCCGCCCGGCGCGCATCCGAGGTCGACGACGTGGGAGCCGGCGCGCGCCAGCCGATAGCGCTCGAGCAATTCCTCGAGTTTGAAGGCCGCCCGCGAGGGCAAGCCTTTCTCGCGCGCTTTCTGAAAGAAATGATCGTGCGGCCGGTAAGTCGCCATCACCGTTCCAGCATAGCGCATTCGGGGCTCGTCTTTGCGCGGGCGCCGCGAGCCGCTATCTTGTTCCTTCGGCTGCTTGCTGTGTACTCCCGGATAGTGTGGTGATGCCTTCATTCGACCTCGACAAACTGAATCCTGAGCAACGCGACGCGGTCACCGCGCCCGACGGCCCGATCCTGATCCTGGCCGGTGCGGGCTCGGGCAAGACCCGGGTCCTGACCCATCGCCTCGCCTACCTGCTCGCCGAGCGCAAGGCCGCGCCCGACGAGATCCTGGCCGTGACGTTTACCAACAAGGCGGCGCGCGAGATGCGCGAGCGGGTCGGCGCGCTGATGGGCAGTGAGGCGAGCCGGCTCTGGATCAGCACGTTCCATTCGACCTGCGCGCGAATTCTGCGCCGTGAAGCGGGGCGGCTCGGGTTCACTGCCGATTTCACGATCTTCGACGAGGGCGATTCGTTGTCGCTGCTGCGCCGCATAATCGAAGAGGCGGCGCTCCCCGATTCGCCGACTCCCGAACTGGCGCGGGCGCGTATCGACCAGGCCAAGAACGAGGCGATCTCACCCGAGCGTTTCGCCGCCGAGGCCGCAGGCGCGCGCGACCAGGCGCTGGCGCAGATCTACCGGCTTTATCAGGACCGGATGCGCGCGATGAACGCGCTCGACTTCGACGATCTGCAGTTCCTGACCTGTCAACTGTTCGAGCGCGAGCCGCAGGCGCTGGCGCGCTGGCAGGAGCGCGCGGCCCATCTGCTGGTCGACGAATACCAGGACACCAATCACGTGCAGTATCTGCTGGTGCGGGCGCTGTCGGCACGCACCCAGAACCTGTGCGTGGTCGGCGATGAAGACCAGTCGATCTACCGATGGCGCGGCGCCGATATCCGCAACATCCTGGATTTCGAGCGCGACTTTCCCGAGGCCCGGATTTTCAAGCTCGAACAGAACTATCGCTCCACCAAGATCATCCTGGCGGCGGCCGGCGACGTGATTCGCAACAACCTCGAGCGCAAGGTCAAGAACCTCTGGACCGAGAACCGCGACGGCGAACAAATCGTCTATTACACCGGGATGACCGAGCGCGACGAGGCCGACTTTATCGCGCGCGAGATCGCGCGGCTCACCGGCGAAGGCGGACTGCGGCCCGCCGATATCGTGGTGTTCTACCGCGTCAACGCGCAATCCCGGGTGATCGAAGAGGCGCTGGTGCGCCGGCGGATTCCCTACTACGTGGTCGGCGGGGTGCGCTTTTACGAGCACCGCGAAATCAAGGACCTGCTCGCCTATCTGCGCCTGATCGTCAATCCCGCGGACGCGCTCAGCCTCGAGCGAGCGATCGGAGTGCCGCCGCGCGGAATCGGCGCGCGCACGGTCGCGGTGATTCGCGAGGCTGCCGCCGCGCTCGGGATCACGCAGTTCGAGGCGCTCGGCCGGCTGGAGCCGGACTCGCGCGTCGCGTTCCGGATCGCGAAGCAGGCCAGCGTGCTTTACGACTGGCTGCGCGAGCTGATTAACCGCGCCCCCACGATGAGCGTGCGGGCGATCCTCGACGAGGTCGTGGCGCGGACCGACTTCGCCGGCTACCTGGAGGGACTCGCCGACGGCGTCGCGCGCCGCCAGAATCTCGCCGAGATGCTCGCGGCGGCAAACGCTTTCGACCTCGAGCGCAGCGCCGGGGGCCTCGCGGATTTTCTGGAACGCGTGGCGCTGGTGAGCGACGCCGACCAGGTGAGCGCCGCCGGCGGCCGGGCCGCGCTGATGACGCTGCATACGTCCAAGGGCCTCGAGTACCGCAGCGTGTTCATTGCCGGGATGGAGGAGGGGCTGTTCCCGCACAGCCGCTCGCAGGACAGCGGCGCCGAGATCGAGGAAGAGCGGCGGCTCTGCTACGTCGGGATGACGCGGGCGCGCGAGCTGCTCTACCTGACCAACACGCTCTCGCGCGAGCTCTACGGAACGCGCTCCGAGTCGCGTCCGTCGCGATTTCTCAACGAAATATCGCCCGGCCTGCTGCGCCGTATCGCTCCCGAGCGCGAGCGGGGGGCGGAGCTGCTGCGCTCCCCGTCGCGCGAGCCGTACGTCGATTACAGCGATAGCCAGCTCCCCGAGCCCGAAGCGGCCGGCGATTTTTCGGCCGGCACCGCGGTGATCCATGCGACCTTCGGGCGCGGAGTGGTACGCCGGCGCGAGGGACGCGGAGATGCGGCGAAGGCCTGGGTGAACTTCGAGCGCGGCGGCGTCAAGCTGCTGGTGCTGAAGTTCGCCAACCTGCGGCCGATTGCCGACTAGCAGGGCTTCCCGTATCATTTTGAACGATGTCGGGAGACCGGTTCTTGGCAACTCGCCCTACGCCAGGTCGTTCATCGTCCGGGGGCCGTCGCGCGCTGATCGTAGGCCGACTGCTCACAATAATGATCGCTCTTGCGTTCGTGATCGCGGCGGGCGCGGCCGATGCGTGGGACGAGGCGATGTTCGCCAAGCGTCCCATCTACGCCTACCCGGTCCCCGCGGGGCAGGATACGGTGGCCGGCGAGCTCATGAGCTACAAGATCAGCAAGGGCGATACGCTGCTGGACGTGGGCCGATGGTACGGGCTCTCGGCCAAGGAGATCTCCGACGCGAACCACCACATTGATTGGTGGGGACCGCCGGTCGGCGCCGAGGTTATCCTCCCCAGCGAGCACGTGCTTCCCGATGCGCCGCATGTCGGGATCGTGATGAACATTCCCGAGATGCGGATCTACTATTATCCTCCACCATCAACTCCGCATCGCGGCAAGCGCGGTCCGACCCCGGCCTCCTACAGCAGCGCGCGCGTCGTCTATACCTTTCCGGTTGGACTCGGGCGTTTCGATTGGAAGACCCCGGTGGGCACCTTCAAGGTCAGCGCCAAGACCCATAATCCGACCTGGGTGGTGCCCGATGACATTTACCAGGAACACCTCGAGCGCGACGGCGAGGCCGATCACGTCGTCCCGGGCGGCGACCCCGACAATCCGCTGGGCCGTTACCGCCTGAGCCTGACGCTCCCGCTCTACGCGATTCACGGCACCGACGTTCCCTGGGGCGTGGGGATGACCGTCAGTCACGGATGCATCCGGTTGTATCCCGAGGATATCGATCATTTGTACCACTTGGTGAAGGTCGGAACGCCGGGACGCTTTGTCTACCAGCCGATAAAGTTCGGATGGCGCGACAATCAGCTCTATGTCGAAGTGCATGACGACCTCTATGGCAAGTATCCGGGACTCTGGAATCTGGCCGTGCACGAAGTTCAGCGCCGCGGGCTCGGAGACGACGTCGACCCCTGCAAACTGGAAAAGGCGGTCGAGGAAAAGAGCGGTATCCCGACCTATGTCATGCCCGGCAACGCGTCAGGCGCCGCCGCGGGTGCTCCCGATACGACTTCGGGCAGCGCGGCCACCTACTCGCCGGCCAGCTGACAAGCTGGCAGTGCAGCCACTTGAATCATAATCTCAATCGATAATGCGGCAGATTCCGTTTCATCGCCCGTCGATCGGCCCCGAAGAGGAAGCCGAAGTAATCGACACGCTGCGCTCGGGATGGCTCACGACCGGGCCCAAGGTCAAGCGTTTTGAGCGCGAGTTCGCCGCCTACGTCGGCGCGCGGCGGGCGCTGGCGGTCGCGCACTGCACCGGCGCGCTCCATCTGGCGCTGTTCGCACTCGGGATCGGTCCCGGCGACGAGGTAATCACGACGCCGTTCACCTTCACGGCGACCGCCGAAGTGATGGCCTACCAGGGCGCGCGGCCGGTGTTCGTCGATATCGATCCGGTGACCCTGAATATCGACCCGGACCAGGTCGAGGCGGCGCTCGAAAGCTCCCGCCATAAACGGGTCAAGGCGCTGATGCCGGTGCATTTCGCGGGTCAGGCCTGCGACATGGATCGGCTGCGCGCGATCGCGCGGCGCTATCGCCTCAGGATCATCGAGGACGCCGCTCACGCAGTCGGCGCGGCGCGGGTCGTCGATGGACGCGGGATGGTCAGGATCGGCACGCTCGGCGATCTCACCTGTTTCAGCTTCTACGCTACCAAGAACATCACTACCGCCGAAGGCGGGATGATCACGACCGAGGATGACGAGCTGGCGGAGCGCATCGCGATCGCGAGCCTGCACGGGATGGACCGCGACGCGTGGAAGCGTTACGACGCGAGCGGCTCGTGGTATTACGAGATTCACGACACTGGCTTCAAGTACAACCTCTCCGACGTTCATGCGGCGATCGGGCTCGCCCAGTTGAAGCGCTCGGATGAATTCATGCGCCGGCGCGCAGCCATCGCGCGCTCGTACAATGAGGCGTTCGCAGCGGAGCCCGCCCTGGAGACGCCGGTGACCGAACCCGGCGTCGACCACGCGTGGCATCTGTATGTCTTGCGGCTACGGCCTGAGCAGTTGCGAATCGATCGCAACCGCTTCGTCGAGCTGCTGCGCGCGCGCGGCGTCGGGACCTCGGTCCATTGCATCCCGCTGCATACGATGCACGTCTACCAGAGCCGTTACGGCTACCGGGCCGGCGACTTTCCGATGGCCGAAGAGGTTTTCAGCCGCTGCCTGTCGTTGCCGATCTACCCGGCGATGAGCGCGGAGGATATCAGCTACGTCGCGGAAACGGTGCTCGCGCTGGCCCGCGAGCACCGGCGCTAATCCACGATTCGCGAGGAGACAGACGTGCGGACATTGGTCACCGGCGGCGCGGGTTTCCTGGGTTCACATCTGTGCGAGCGGCTGCTCAGGGACGGCCACGAGGTCATCTGCCTGGACAACTTCTACAGCGGCAAGCGCTCGAATATCGCGCATCTGCGGAGCCATCCGAACTTCGAGGTCATCCGCCACGACATCGTAAATCCCATCCTGCTCGAGGTCGACCGCATCTATTCTCTGGCCTGCCCGGCCTCGCCGGTGCATTACCAGTACAACCCCGTCAAAACCATCAAGACCAGCGTGATGGGCACCATCAACATGCTGGGCCTCGCCAAGCGGGTTAAGGCGCGCATCCTGCTGGCCTCGACCAGCGAAGTCTACGGCGACCCGCAGGAGCATCCGCAGCGCGAAAGCTACTGGGGGAACGTCAATCCGATCGGCGTGCGCTCCTGTTACGACGAGGGCAAGCGCGTCGCCGAATGCCTGATGATGGACTACCACCGGCAGAACCACGTCGACATCCGGATCGTGCGGATCTTCAACACCTACGGGCCGCGGATGGCGATCAACGACGGCCGGGTGGTCTCGAACTTCTGCGTGGCGGCGCTGCGCGGCGAGGAGCTCGAGATCCACGGCGACGGCAAGCAGACGCGTTCATTCGCTTACGTGGACGACCTGATCGAGGGCCTGGTACGGATGATGGAGGTGTCGGATTTGACGGGCCCGATCAATATCGGCAATTCCGACGAATTCACGATCCTGGAGTTGGCTTCGATGGCGATCGAACTTGCCGGCAGCGCCTCGAAGCTCAAGTTCAGCCCCGCGCGTCCCGACGATCCGATGCGCCGGCGTCCGGATATCACGCTCGCCCGCAAACACCTCAACTGGCAGCCGCAGACGCCATTGCGCAAGGGACTCGCCGCCACTATCGAGCATTTCCGAAACGAGCTCGGCCTGGCCCGGAGCTGAGCAGAGCCTGTAGGGTACCGTGCCCCTGCCGGGATGTAGACCATAAAAAAATGGCGACTGCTCTGGTAACCGGCGCTTCGGCCGGAATTGGCGAAGAATTCGCTTACGCGCTGGCGCGCGAGCGCTACGAGCTGGTGCTGGTGGCGCGGCGTGAAGCGCGGCTCAGGGAGGTCGCCGAAAAAGCGCGGGTACTCGGGTCGGGCAAGGTGCTTACGATCGCCGCCGACCTTTCCCAGCGCGAGACTCCCGCTGCGATCCATCGCCAGCTCGTGGAACAGAACGTCGCGGTTGATTACCTGGTCAACAACGCCGGATTCGGAACTCGCGGCCGCTTCTCGCAACTGCCGCTGGAGCGCGAGCTCGAGGAGATCGACCTGAACGTGGGCGCGCTGGTGGCGCTTACGCGGCTGTTCGCCCCGGCGATGATCGCGCGCCGGCACGGGACCATCATCAACGTCGCCTCGACCGCCGGCTTCCAGCCGCTGCCGTACATGGCGAACTACGCGGCCACCAAGGCTTACGTTATCAGCTTCAGTCTTGCGATGGCCGCCGAGCTTCGCCGCACCGGCGTCACGATGCTGGCGCTGTGCCCGGGGCCGACCCACTCGGAGTTCCACGCGGTGGCGGGAACCGGGGACGCGCGCACGCCCGGGTTCATGTTCATGGACGCGAAAACCGTCGCGGCCCAAGGCATCGCCGCCGCCCGGCGCGGCAAGTCGCTGTATGTCAACGGCATGCTGAACCTGGTGCTGGCCGAGTCCGCCAGGGTATCGCCGCGCGGGCTGGTGACGCGGATTGCCTCGAAGTTCTACCGTCCCGGCCGGGACTGAGACGGCCGCCGCGCCGGCGCCTCAGTGCTTCAGCAGGTCGCGCGCGATTATCACGCGCTGAATCTGGGAAGTACCCTCGTAAATCTGGACCAGCTTCGCGTCGCGCATCAGCTTCTCGACCGGATACTCCTTCATGTAGCCGTAGCCGCCGAAAATCTGCACCGCGTCGGTGGTGATCTTCATGCACGCGTCGGCGCCGAACGCCTTGGCATAGCTCGAGATCGCGTTGGGGCTCTGCCCCTGGTCGACCAGCCACGCCGCCTTGTAGGTCAGCAGCTTCATCGCCTCGATATTGATCGCCATGTCGGCCATCATGAACTGCACGGCCTGGAATTTGGCGATCGGCTGGCCGAAGGCGACGCGCTGCTGCGAGTAGCGCAGGCATTCGTCGAGCGCACGCTGCGAGATACCGATCGCCACCGCGGCGGTGGTCGGACGGCTGCGGTCAAAGGTCGCCATCGCGTACTTGAAGCCCTCGCCCTCCCTGCCCACCAGGGCGCCGGCCGGAACTCGCACCGCATCAAAAACGATCTCGCCGGTATCGGCGGCGCGCTGGCCGAGCTTGCCATGCATCCGGGTGCGCGTAATTCCCGGGAGATTCGACGGCAAAACGAAGCACGAGATACCCTTGTGTTTGAGCCCGCGGTCGGCGGTGGCGAAGGTCACGTACCAGTCGGCGCGCGAGCCATTGGAGATGAAGTGCTTGGTGCCGCTGATCACATACCCGTCGCCCTCGCGCCGATAGCCGGTCGCCATCGAGGCCACGTCAGAGCCCGCGCCCGGCTCGGTTATCGCAAACGCGCAGAACGTAAGCTTCTCGACCAGCGCCCCGAGGTAGGTCCGCTTCTGCTCCTCGTTGCCGGCCACCAGCAGCGGCAGCGCCGCCAGGTCGTTGGCTCCCACGGCGTTCGAGATTCCCGCGCATCCGTAGTTCAGCTCCTCGACCACCAGGCAGGTATCGAGGATCGTGAGGCCGGGACCGCCGAGTTCGACCGGGACGCCGAAATTGATGAGCCCGGCGGCAAACGCCTTCTCGCATACGTCCTGCGGGAAAATCTCCTTCTCGTCGTACTCGCGGGCGCGCGGAATTATCTCCTGCTCGCTGAAGCGGCGCGCCAGCGCCTTGAGCGCCCGCTGCTCCTCGCTAAGCTCAAATCCGATCATCGTGGTCGCTCCATCGCAATTGATCGCCCGTTCACCCTCTTGCTAGCCGAGCGCGCGGCCGAAGGAAAGCGGCGGTCCAGTCCCGAACTTGCAAAGCCGCGGGATGCCCACTATGAGAGGTTGCAGGACATCTTCGTAATAACCGGCGACGTTCGATCGCCGCAAATGAGGTTCAGGATCATGCCGCTGACGGTAATCGCGAAAATAAGAGCCAAACCGGGATCTGAGAAGCAGCTCGAACAGGCCTGCGCCGAGATGGCGTCGAACGTCCGCCAAGAGCCCGGCACGCTGACCTATATCATGTGCCGCTCGACCACCGACCCGACCGTCATCATGGTCTACGAAGTTTACAAGGACGAAGCCGCCTTCGAGTCTCATCGCAAGACCCCCCACATGGCGGCGATGTTCGGCAAGATCAAAGACCTGGTCGCGGGTCCGCCCGAAGTCGAGACGCTGGTCGAGTTCGCGCGGAAATAGACGGCCGCGCCCGAGCGCGCGGTCCGGGCCCGATCGCGCTTGCGCCTGGTGCGGCCTCCGCCTCTGAGGCTTACCATGCCGAAGGCGATTGTGATGGGCGACCCGCGCTACTTCTCGGTGCGGGGCGGCGCCAACCCGCACACGCGCAACCTGCTGGGGATCAGGAAGCGGGTCGACCCGGACCGGGCGCGCCGGCAGTGGCATGGTCTCGCGCGCGCACTTATCGCTCATGGCACCGCGATCTGCGTCATCGAGCCGCATCCGGCGCTGACCGGCCTGGTCTATCCGGCCAACGCGGGGTTTCTGTTCCCGCCCGGCGGGCCACACCGAATTTTCCATCTCGCGAATCTGCTGCCGACGCGCGCGGCCGAACGCGAGGTCTACCGGCCGTTTCTGCGCGCCATGGGCTTCGAGACGCGCGACATCGTCCATCGCTTCGAAGGCGAGGCGGATTTCTTTCCGGCGGGCCGTTTCATGATCTTCACCTATGGTTCGATCGAACGGCAACGGTTCGTGCCGCGGTTCGGAATCCCGCCCTGGCGCCGGATCTACGGCTTTCGTTCGGCGCGCGGCGCGATCGACGAACTTCAGCAGATCGCCGGCGCGCGGCCGATCCTCGCCCTGGAGCTCGCGCTCGAGGCGCACTATCACGGCGATACCGTGCTCTCCTCGTTCGGGTCCGAGCGCGAATTTCTGCTGGCCTACCTGCCGGGGCTGAAAGAATCCTCGCGCGAACTGCTCAAGGCGCAGTTCGGCCGCGATCTCATCGAGCTCTCGGAACACGACGGCGCCCTGTACGCGGCCAACTCGTTCCAGGCCGACTACGAAGGGAGGCTCTACCTGTTTCTGCCCGCGGGGGTCAGCGACGGTCTGCTGAGCCGCATTCGCGAGCGCGGGGTCGAGCCGGTGCTGATCGATGTGAGCGAGTTTCTCGCCAAGGGCGGCGGCTCGATAAAGTGTATGCTACTCGACCTCGGCGAGGTCTCCGATTTGCCGCCGGAGCCGTCGGCGATCGAGTTCCGGGAGCGGCGGTCCTATGCGAAACTTTTCGGCCCGGCCTGAGCCTCGCAGCCGCGGTGATCGTGCTCCGTCAGCGCCACGCTCCTGCCATGACGCTTCATTTCTTCGGCGCCGGTACGAGCTGGGTGCTGGTCTCCTGGTCGACCACTGTGATCGCCTTGACCGGGCATGACCGAGCCGCCGCGAGAATCACTTCATCGGGTGTGCCGGTCTGGTCGTACACCTCGGACTTTCCCTCTTCGTCGAGCTGAAAGACGCCCGGTGCGTTCTCCACGCAATCGCCGCTCATGACGCAGCGGGCCTTGTTGACGGTGACGAGAAGTTTGGCCATACGAAAGTCTCCTGATGAATCTGGTTCGCTTGAACAATAGAATCGCGGTACGCGGAGCCGCAAGTACGCGGCACGAGCCTGGCGGCGCGCGCGGATAAGATGGCAGAGATCGTCGGCACCGGTATCGACCTGATCGAAGTCGAGCGCGTAAAAGCCGCGCTCGAGCGCCCCGCCACCGGCGCGCGCTTTCGCGCCCGGGTCTTCACCGAGCGCGAGATTGCCTACTGCGAGTCGCGCGGGCGCGGCCGCTTCCAGAGCTACGCGGCGCGGTTCGCCGCCAAGGAAGCGGCGATGAAGGCGCTCGGCACCGGATGGAACCGCCAGGTCGGATGGCGCGATATCGAGGTCGTGCGCGAGCGCGGACGTCCGCCCGCGATCGCACTCTGGGGCAAGGCCGCCGAGCTCGCGCGCCGCAAGAAGGTGAGCCGCTTCCATCTGAGCATCACGCACACCGCGCTGGGCGCGGTAGCCCACGTCATCGCCGAGGCCTGATTTCCCCGCCGGCGAGCGCTACTTCGATTGCCCGGGCGTCGCGGTGCCCTGCGGCTTGCCGCTGTCGAAACCGAAATCGAAGGCGGTCTTGTTGATTTGAGCGTAGTCGTAGCTGTCGATCGAGTAGATGGCGCGATTGGACGACGACGACGCGTAGGGGAATTCCTGATTGCCTGCCGGCCCGCCGTTCGGCCCGGGGGCGGTGACGGTGGTTTCGGAGAGCTTGAGCTCGCCGATTCGCTGGCCCTTGCGATCGAAAACGCGAATCAGCACGCGCGGCTTGTCCATCCCGAACCTGGTCGCGTCGACCATCGGGTCCGCCGCGATCCCGGTCCCCTTAAGAAATCGCATCTGGTCAAGGAAGTTCTCGACCACCGCGGTCTTGGCCGGTTCGGTCTTGCCGTTCCACGCGATGGTCCAGCCGTTGGCGGCGCGCGTAAGCGTGTACTGTTCCATCGCGTTCTCGAGGTCGACGCGCCCGACCGCGGAGGGCTGGAAGGCAAACACCGTCTTGTCGCGGAATTCGTTCAGCGACTTGTCGAAACCGTTGAGCGACTCCTTGTAGATCGTGAAGACGGCGGGATTTCCCACCCGCTGTACGTAGATGCCGTTCTTGCCGCCAATCTGATCCTTGCCGAATTTGAGCGCCTGCGACTCGCCGTGCTTGCCAGTATAGACCGTGATCGTGAAGCGCGGTTTGTCGAGTCCGTACTCGGCGAGGCCGGCCGGATTATCCACGATGAAGTCGGCGACGTGCAGGTCGGCGAGCGCGCCGAGCGCTTCCTGCACCGTGGTCGGATCGGCGTGGTAGCGGGCGGGCTTCCGAATCTGCCACTTGCCGCCGTCGCGCGCCAGTTCGAGTTCGGCTCCGCCCGCGCGATCGATCGCAAACTGCTGCACCTGGTCGACCTTGAAATTCATCAGCTCGCGATCGCGGAAATCGTTGGCGGTCTTCATCACATCCGACGAGAACGAGTCCGCGACCAGCAGCACCGCGGGCTGGCCGGCGAGCCGCGCATAGGCCGAGTAGCCGACCGGGGTCTTCTTCCCAATCTCGATTGACGGCAGTGTGCCCTTGCCCTTGACCGTCACCGTCACCACCGCGCGCGGGTCTTTGAGGCCGAACGGCGCGAGGTCCGCCGGCCGCTCCTCGAGCGTCTCCTTGAGCTGGCAATTAGCGATCGCGTCGGTCAGCGTCTTGACCGTGGCGGGATCGGCCTTGGCCTCGATCGGTTTCACGATCCGCCAGCCGCCGTCGCGATCGAGCTTAAGGAGCACTTCGCGGCCGGGATACTTGAGATCGATCGCGGTGACGTCCTTGGGATCGAACTTGAGCAGCGTGGGCGGCGGAATCGGCTTGCTGCCGAGCCCGACGATCAGCGCGTAACCGCCCACGACGACCAGCAGGACGACGACGATTATCGTGTTGCGCAGCGACATCGGACGTTACCGGGCGGCGGGGCGCTCAGGTGCGGCGTCGCCACCAGACCGTGATGCCGGCGATTATCAGCAGCTCCGGCAGCAACAGCACCGACAGCGCGAAGACGATACTGAACTGGGTCACGGTCAGCCCGAAACGCGAGGCCCGCATGGTGCGCGGCCGAATCGAGATCGAACTGGTCTCGCCGACCAGCCAATCGGCGCTGTTCATGAAGAAGTCGCGGTTGAAGAAGTTGTCGAGGTACTGATTATTGGCGAACTCGGTATCGCCGAACACCAGCATTCGCGCCGTGCCGGTGCCCCAAGCGAGCTGTTTCAGATCGGCGGTGACCACGTCGGCGACCGTGATCGGCCCCTTGCGATCCTTGGCGCCGAGCGTGGACGTCTGATGCTGGAAGAGATCGGCGAGATCGGTCTCGGCCCACGAGGTCGGGCCGGTCTTCGCCAGCCATACCACCTGCAGCCCCGGCTTGGGCGGATCGACCGGCTCGACCGAGCGCGTCATCGGGAACACCGTGCGCTGATCGAACCCGGTGGTGATCTGATGCGGCCCGTAGGTATCGACGATCGGATTGAGCCCGAGCGCCGGGCCCTGGAAGAGCCGCAGCACCTGGTCCACTACGATGTCGTTGCCGGCCTTCACGCCCCATTCGTCGAGCAGATTCACCAGCCCCGACTCGACCCCCGGATCTTTCGGACTCGGCGGCCGCAGCATCACGATCGCCCGCCCGCCCTTCTTCAGGTAGCTCCCGATCGAATCGAGCTCGTTCTTGAGCAGAGGGCGGGTCGGCCCCGCGACCACCAGCAGCGAGCAATCCGACGGCACCGACGGGATGGCCGCGAGCAGCAGCTTGCGCACCTCGTAGCTCTCGCCTTCCATCGCCTTCTTCAGCTCGCCGAAGCCGGTCGCGGCCTGGCTGTCGTCGACCTCGGGCTGGCCCTCGCCCTGCGCGAAGCAGGCGACCTTGTGGGTGCTCTTGGTGACGCGGATGATCCCGTTGGTCAGCGCCGCCTCGGACACATCGGTAACGTTGGTGCCGTCGGCGCTCTCGCCGCCGTACTGGATATGGACGGTGTTCATCACCGAGACCTTGTATTTTTCGGCGAGCTCGGGATGGCGGTCCGGGTCGACCATCTGGTAGGAGACCCGCGGCGAGTTGTAGGCGTAGCTGTCGAAGAGCTGCGACGCCTGTGGATTGCGGCCGCCGGCGAAGAAGCCGTAGAACTTGAGCGGCTTCTTGAGCCCCTTGACCACGTTCACGGACTGGCTCGAGAGGCTGTAGACCTGGTTCGAGGTCAGGTCGAAGCGATGATGGTGCAGCGTCGAGATAAAATTCACTGCCACCAGCAGGGCGACGAAGGCGATCGAATAGATCGCGGCATTGGCGCCGTAACGGGCGCTGCGCCGCCCGGCGAGCGAAGTTATCGAGGTGCGGCTCGAGGTCGCCCATATGATGATCGCGAAAATCCCGACCACCAGGTTGACCAGGAAAAAGAAGCGGAAGCCGGGCGCGGCGACGTAATCGATCACCGCGAAGATCAGCAGGACGAGGCCGAGAATTCCGGCCAGTATCGAACTAGTGCCGCCCATCCGCCCCGCTCCTACCGCCAGCGCGCCGACTCAACCGAGCGTTGAGTCAGGAACAGCGCCACCAGGATGACGCTCAGGAAATAGACGATATCGGTGGTGTCGATTACGCCCTTGATCATCTGATCGAAATGCTCCGGAAGAGCCAGGTAGCGCAGCACGTTGCCGAGCGTCGCGCTGCCCAGCTCCGCGGGCCATGAGATCACGTATAACAGCAGCAGCACGCCGAAGCAGGTGATAGCCGCGATAATCTGGTTCTGGGTGAGCGAGCTCGTGAACAGCCCGATCGAGACGAAGGCGACTGCCAGCAGCGCCATCCCGAGCCACGCCGCGGCGACCACGCCCAGCTCGGGATTGCCGAAGATCGCCAGGATCAGCGGGTAGATGCCCGAGAGCGCGATCATGATCAGCACGAAGGCGGCGGCGGCCAGGAACTTGCCCGCGACGATCTCGCCGGTGCGGATCGGCGCGGTCAGCAGCAGCTCGTAGGTGCCGACCCGCTTCTCCTCGGCAAACGATCGCATCGTGATGGCCGGCACCAGGATCACCAGCACGATCGAGAGATCCTGCAGCAGCGGCCCGATCACGGCCTCGTTCAGGTTGAGCCCCGCCAGCCCCTGCTGGTTCTGCATCGCGGAGTAAATATGCATCAGCAGATCGAAGCGCCGCACCAGCACAAAGAAGAACCATCCGCCCAGCAGCAGAAACACCGCCATCACGACGTAGGCGATCGGCTGGACGAAGTAGCTCTGCATCTCCTTAGCGGCAATCGTCAGAGTATTTCTCATTGGCTCAATCAGCCGTGCCCGGCTCCCACCTCTTCGAGCGTCTCCTCGGCGTCGATCGGCGCGTGATGCTCCTTGGCGATAGTGCTCAGGAACAGGTCTTCGAGCGAGGTGCCGGCCGGAATCTGCGCGAGGCTCTCCTCGAGCACCACCCGGCCTTCATTGATAATCACGACCTTGTCGCAGATCTGCGAGACCTCGGGCAGGATGTGGGTCGAGAGCACGATCGTGCGCCCCTTGGCGAGGCCGCGGATGAGCCCGCGGATTTCGTGAATCTGACGGGGGTCCAGCCCGATGGTCGGCTCGTCGAGCACCAGCACGGGCGGGTTATGGATCAGCGCCTGGGCGAGTCCGACCCGCTGGCGGTAGCCCTTGGAGAGCTGCCCGCAAATCCGGTCGGCGACCGCTTCGAGCCCGCAGACCCCGACTACATGGTCGATCGCGCCCTCGACCTCCGGCCGCGCGACGCCGCGCAGCTTGGCGACGAAGCGCAGGTAGCTCCGCACGCGCATCTCGTTGTACAGCGGCGGACTCTCGGGCAGGTAGCCGATCCGGCGCCGCGCCTCGAGCGACTGGCGGAACGAGTCGAGCCCGTCGATCAGCACCGTGCCCGAGGTGGCCGGCATGAAGCCCGTGATGATCCGCATCGTGGTGGTCTTGCCGGCGCCGTTGGGGCCGAGAAAACCGAGGATCTGCCCCTGCTCGGCGGTGAACGAGACGTCGGTGATCGCCACGAAATCGCCGTAGCTCTTATTCAGGTTCTTGACTTCAATCATGTGAGTCGGCGCCGGGCCCCCATCCCGTCAGCTCTTCGAAGTTTAATTGACGATGGACAGGCCCGGTTAATTCGAACCGAAACAGCAGACGACTACCCGTTTAACCGTCGCGGGCGGCGCTGTCAATAACGCCTTGGTGGCGGGGATGGTTCCGGGCTTTTGCCCGAGGCCCGCTTCGGTTAGCTTCGGTACGATGGCCGCCGAGCGCAAGGATCTCTACCTGGTAGACGGATCGGGCTATATCTTTCGCGCCTTCTTCGCCCTGCCGCAGCTCAACAACTCGCGCGGGATGCCGACCAACGCCGTATACGGGTTCATCCGGATGCTCTTCAAGCTGCTCAAGGAGGCGCGCCCCGCCCATATCGCGATTATCTTCGACTCGCCCAAGAAAACCTTTCGCGACGACCTGTTCGAGGCCTACAAGGCCAACCGCGCCGAGATGCCCGGCGACCTGGCCGTGCAGATTCCGTATATCCATCGCACGGTGGAAGCCTTCCGCATCCGGCGCATCATGATCGACGGCTTCGAGGCCGACGACGTGATCGGCACGCTCGCGGTGCGCGCGGCGCGGCGCAAGTTCGAAACCACGATCGTGACGGCCGACAAGGATTTCATGCAGCTGGTCGCGCCGAATATCAACCTATGGGACACGATGCGCGACAAACGGACGGGCGTGCGCGAAGTGCGCGAGCGCTTCGGCGTGGAGCCGCGGGCGCTGATCGACGTGATGGCGCTGATGGGCGACCCGATCGACAACGTCAAGGGCGTGCCCGGCGTGGGCGAGAAGACCGCCGCCGCGCTGATTCGCCATTTCGGATCGCTCGAGCGGCTGTTCGAGAACCTGGATCAACTCGAAGCGGCCGCTATCCGGGGCGCGAAAAAGCTCGGCCCGCTTATCGGCGCGCACCGCGCCGACGTCGAACTGGCGCGCAAGCTGGTGCGAATCGACACCGACGTGCCGATCGCGATCGAGCCCGAGGAACTCACCTGGCCGGGCATCGATGAGCGGGCGGCGGCCGAGCTGTTGCGCGAACTCGAATTCGGATCGCTGCTGGCCGAGCTCGCGCCCTCGCAGCAGTCGCTGCCGCTGGGCGGCGAAGGCGCGCGCGAGAAGCCGCTTGAAGCGGCGGAGCTCGCGGCGGCGATCGCGGAACTCAAACGGGCCTCGCGGATCGCGTTTCATCTCACGTCGGCGGAGACCGGCGGCGAGGAGCGGCTCAAGCTCGCCGCCGAGGGCGGCGAGCAGACCTACGTGATCGCGGCCGGCGCGATCGTGAAGACCGCGGAGCTCCTGGCCGGCGACGCGCCGGCCAAAAGCTGCCACGATCTGAAAGAGCATATCCGGCGCCTGAAGCGGTACGGCGTCGCTCTTGGGGGCGTCGATTTCGACGCGATGCTCGCGGGCTTCCTGGTCAATCCGGGCAAGCCCGAGCCGTCAATCACCGACCTCTACCATGAATACCTGGCGCCGCTCGGCGGCCAGGGCTCGGCGGGCTCCGAGCCGCGGGTCGTGGCGGCCTTGCGCGAGGCGCTCCTTCCCCGGCTCGAAGCCGACGGACTCAGCGCGCTGTTCCGCGAAATCGAACTCCCGATAGCAGCGCTGCTGGCCGAGATCGAGCAGACTGGGATCGGGATCGATATCGTGGCGCTGCGCTCGATCGCGGTGGAGTTTGGCGCCGAGATTGAGCGGCTCGAGCGGGAGTGCTTCGAGCTCGCGGGCCATCAATTCAATCTCAACTCGCCGATCCAGCTGCGCCATGTCTTGTTCGACGAACTGAAGCTCCCGACCAAGGGACTCTCGAAGACCAAGAGCGGCTACTCGACCGATGTCGATACCCTGACGCGGCTGGCGCCGATGCATGAGCTGCCGCGCAAGCTGCTCGAATATCGGACGCTGTCGAAGTTGAAGTCGACCTACGCCGACGCGTTGCAGAGCCTGGTCGATCCCGTCGACGGCCGACTGCATACTTCGTTTCATCAGGCGGTGACGGCGACGGGGCGGCTCAGTTCGAGCGAGCCGAACCTGCAGAACATCCCGACCAGGAGTGAGGCGGGACGGCGGATTCGCCGGGCTTTCGCCCCGCGGGCGGGGGCGATCCTTCTGTCGGCGGACTACTCGCAGATCGAACTGCGCGTGCTTGCTCATCTATCGGGCGATAAGATGCTAATCGAAGCTTTTTCGCGCGGAGAGGACATCCACGTTCGCACGGCCTGCGAAATACTCCGCATCAGGCCCGATCAGGTCGATTCCGAGGCTCGCCGCCTGGCGAAGGTGATTAACTTCGGAATTGTCTATGGGATGGGCCCGCAACGATTGGCCGGCGAACTCGGCATTGCTTTGAACGAGGCTTCTGACTACATAAAGCGCTATTTCGAGCGCCTGCCCGGTGTCCGCGCCTGGCTCGACGAGACCCTGCGGATGGCCCGCGAACGCGGGTACGTCACCACGATGTATGGACGGCGCCGTTACCTTCCGGAGCTGAACAGCCCGCAGGGCGGGTCACGGGCGCAGGCCGAGCGGATTGCGATCAACACCCCGATCCAAGGAAGCGCAGCGGACCTGATGAAGGTCGCGATGCTGCGAGTCCATCGCGCGCTCGGCGACGCGGAACTCGAGGCCCGCATGGTGCTGCAGGTCCATGACGAGCTGCTGCTGGAGGTCGAGAAGACCGCGATCGAGGCGACACGCGGGGTTGCGCGGAACGCGATGGAAGGGGCGGCGGCGCTTACGCTGCCGCTCAGAGTCGAGCTCAAATGGGGGCCGAACTGGGCCGAAATGGCCGGTGAAGATTCGGTAGCCAGCTGAATTTCACGCTACCGAGCGGCGTCTAATCAAATTGAGAAAACCAAGCCGCCTGGAAGGGGACGAGGCTGAGCTTATAGAGCGGGCCAGAAAGGGGGACGCGGAGGCTTTCGGCGTACTGGTCGAGCGCTATCAACGGCGAGTGGTCGGTGTGGCTCTGGCGGTGGTCCATAATCAGGATGATGCACTTGAACTGGCACAGGAGACTTTCGTCCGTGCCTTCCAGAACCTGCCGAAGTTCGAATCGCGCTCGAGTTTCTCGACTTGGCTCTACCGGATCGCCGCCAATATCGCGATCGATTTCCGCCGCCGTGAAGGCCGCCATCCGGTGCTGCGCGGCGAGGACGCCGAAACCGAGCTCGGACGCCTGCCAAGTTCGCAGGGTGATTCATTCCGGGCGGTCGCGCGCAGCGAGCTCAGCCGCCGGCTCCAGGAAGCTTTGAAGGAGTTGACCCCGGAACACCGCGCCGTGATACTGCTACGTGAAGTGGAAGGGCTCTCCTACGATGAGATCAGCGAGGTGTTGCAATGTCCGCGCGGAACGGTGATGAGCAGATTGCATTATGCCCGTAACCGGCTGCGCGGCGCCCTTAAGGATCTGAACAGGGCTTGAGCTCGGATGGTCGACTGTAGTGAGATTCGCCCGCTGCTGAGCGCGTTCGGGGATGGAGAACTGGAACCGCCCGAACTACTCAAGGTCGCCCGCCATCTCGCCGGATGTTCCGACTGCGAACGGGAGTCCGCCGATTTCAGCGCCGTCGGCATCCATCTGCGCGATACGCTCGAATCCGCCGTCAGTTCCATCCCGCTCGCAGGCCTCACCGAGGCCGTCCAGGCCCGCATCAGCCAGCTCAGGCCGTCGCTCTGGTCGCGCTTCGAGCGATGGCTCGAAGCGGTCGACGAGCGGGTAAGCGCCACCTTGTCGCTCGCCTCGGCCGCCATCGCGATCGCCGCCCTGACCGCTATCATCCTCACCCCCTATGCGCGCGAGTACACGGCCGGGCATGACGTACAGGTCGCGGCCAGCGCCCCGGTGCGCCCGGCGGCCGCGGCCGCCCAGACGCGGATGGCCGAGGCTATCGCGCCGGCCGAAAGAGCCCTGGTGGAAGACTCGCGTGCGATAATCTCGCGGCTCGAATCCGAAAATCCGGCGGTAGCCGTCTGGAGCGAGCCGCGCACCGATACCACGGTTATCTGGCTCTCCGAGCAGCACTCCGGACGATAGCGAGATCTCGAGCGATATCGAGACGTGATGTTAGCGCGCTGGTCAGGTGCTTTCCTTGCTCTAGCCGGGGTCCTCACCTTCGCCGCCCAAGGTAGCGCTGGCGACAAGCCGGCCTCGCGCCAGGTCATCGTGAGTATCGAGTCGGTGATGGCGGCGGACACCAATGAGGGAGTCGACCCACGGCTTGCCCCGATGGCCTCGCGCCTGCGCACCCTGCCCTTCAGTTACAGCACCTATCGGTTACTGAAGCGCGAGGGCAAGAAGACCAGTTGCGGAAAGATGATCGCGTTCACGCTGCCGGGCGGTCGAATTCTGCACATCGCGCCGCATCGGATCGACGGCGAGATGATCGCGATGGAGCTGGTGCTGTTCCAGGGTGAGCGGCCCGAGATGTCGACCGAGCTGAAGCTGCCCAATCACGCCTTTCTGATTCTTGGCGGACCGCGTTATGAACAGGGGATGCTGATTGTCTTCATCCGGGCCGACGCGCCCGGCGCCTCCGCGCCCCCGCTGATCGAGAATCCGACCACGCCCGTCTCCGGCGGCCCCCCGGGACAGTAAGCGCATAGCGCCCTCGCCAGCCCTCACGATAGTTCTGCCGTCAAAGCTTCGATAAGCAGCTCAATTTCGGCTTCGGTGGTCGATGTTGCCCAGGAGATCCGGATTGCATTTGGACGCTCCGGCGGGACGAACGGTTTGACCGCCACGCCGTGGCGGGCGAGCAGGCGCTGCGCCAACTCCAATGAAGGTATCTCTTCCGGCAGCAACAGCGATGCGATCCCCGGTGCCATGGGACCGTTCCAATCAAGCAGCGCGACGTTGGGCAACTTGCGCAGCGCGTCAAGGATACGGTCTTTGAGATCCGCCAGTCGCCTCATTTGCTCTGGAAGCGAACGAGCCGCCCGTTCGCATCCGGCCTCGAGCCCCGCGAGCGAG
>JBGPMT010000005.1:0-23715 GCA_041487135.1 Binataceae bacterium (SeqCode)
CGAGCTTGGCGATCATTCGGGCCGGAACTGAATCAGCTCCGGCTTGTAGAGTCCCCATACCTTGGGCCGATAATTTTCGAGCGTATTCTTCCAGGCGTCGTAACGCTGCTCGCGCACGGTTTCGATTATCGGCAGCTGGTCGTGAAGAATCTGCTGAATCTGCCAGTAATAGGGCGCGCGCCGTTTCGGGTCCATGACCATCGTGCCCTGGTCGAGTAGCCGGTCGATTCTTGCCTCCCACGGTGTCGCCGGCTCGGGCTCGGCCGGATTCCAGATATGCAGATTGCCGGAGGAGCGCAAAAAGTTGGAGGCGTTGTTGGGCTCGATGGTGCCGGTAAAGCCGATCAGCACGCAGTCCCAATCGAAGGTGTGTTCAAGTTTTTCAACCAGGGTGGTGAACTCGAGCGGCCGGTAATTGGCGCGGATGCCAAGTTTCGCGAGGTCCTGCTGGAAAATCGCGCACATCTGATCGCGAATCTTCACGCCGGTGTTGGTCGTCAGGCTGAAGACCAGCGGATGGCCCTGCGGGTCGGCGCGGACACCCGGCTGGATAAGACGGTAACCAGCAGAATCGAGAATTCGTGCCGCGAGCGCGAGATCGTAGCCGTAGTCCTTGAGGTTCGGATTATGAAAAATCGCATTGGCCGGCGAGATGTCGGCGGCCGCCGGGCTCGCCAACCCCTGGAAGCACAGATTGATCATCGCCTGCTTGTCGACCGCATGGGCCATGGCGCGAAGAAAGTTGAGATCGGTGAACCAGGCGAGCCGGGGATCGGTCATCCCGTTGTGGATGTAATGGCGCTGATTGCGGTTGAAGGAAAAGAACAGCGAGCCGGTGTCGATCCCAATCTCCTTGACGGTGATACCCATCGCCGAAGCTTTTTCCTTGAGCGACGCGACTTCCTCGGGACGCGGTCCGTAGACGTCGATCTGACCGGACAGAAAGCGGAGGTACTGGGCGTTCTGGTCCTGCACGATCAATTGCGTCTGTCCTTTGAGACGCGGGAGCGGTCCGCCGCCGGCGTCCTTCATCCAGTAGTCCGGATTGCGCTGAAACTGGACGAGCTGACTCGGCACGTAGCTCACCATCCGAAACTGCCCCATCCCGACCAGCTTCGCGGGCGGCGTGTCGATCCCCCAAAGCTGGTTATAGCGGCCGGCTGCGAAGGCGGGCTCCAGGAGATGCGCCGGCACGATCGCAAAGCCGATCGCGTAGAGCAGCGGCGCGAATGGCCGCGGCAGCTTCATCCGGACCGTGCGATCGTCGACGGCTTCCACGGCGATCGGCTTGCCATCGACCATGATCGACGGCCGGATGCTGTTCGGCACGTGCGGGTCGTAAATCACGCGCATCGTGAAGACCACGTCATGAGCGGTGAAAGGCTGCCCGTCGCCCCATTTGATGTCACGGCGCAGATGGAAGGTGATGGTGCGTCCGCCGTCCGCGATCTCCCAGCTTTCGGCGAGATCGGGTTCCGGCAGCGTCGTGATCGCGTCGTACTTGACCAGTCCCTCGAACAGATTATCCAGCACGCCGCCCGACGCGGCGTCGGTCACGAGAATCGGGTTGAAAGTCTTCGGATCGCTGATGGTCGCGGTGTAGAGCATTTGATCGCGGGCGTGATTGGCCGGCGGCCGGTTGACGCGACATCCCGCGGCGATCGCGATCGCGCAGGCCGCCGCGATGATGCAGACCCCGGCTTGCTGATCAGCTTTGAGGCATCGCCGCTGGGGGCTCGGGCCGATCAAGGTCGATCTCCTTGGTGGTCGATGCGGGCGTGAGCACGAACAACGATTCGGGGACCTGGGCGTTTACGATCGGCCGCTTCAGGACCAGCTTCAGCGCAGAACCGGCGGCGGGAAAATCGGCATCGATCGAGTACGGAAACATTACCGCGCCGATATTGTGATAGTCGGCGTACCGAACTTCGTATATGAGCCGGCCGTCGCCGTCACGCTCGCGCACCGCGGCCAGCTCGCCGTCGGCGAAGGCGGCTTCGCGATGCCCGCCTCCGGGCGCCGCATACGTCAGCACGGTTGCGCCGGTCTCGTCGATAGTGGCGGCGGCGTAGCTGGCTAGCTCGCGCGACCCTGGCGCCACTGCCATCAGGAGAGCCACGGCCGCTTTCGGTTCCATTGGAATGTGCGCGAACCGGTCCAGCGCGGTGGCGGTTGCCGATCCGTGCATCAGCAGGTTATTGCCGGGTTCGAAGATCTGCAGGCGCGGGCCGTCGACCGCGACGATCAGCGCGACCCCGAACGGTGAGCTCGCCTCGACTCGCAGCCGGTCGGGCCGCATCACCACGATTTGCTCGCGCGCCTTCACGTGTTGGTTCGCGTTGCGGTATTCCATCACGGCGCCGGTGCTTAGCGAGGTCAGCGTACGGTCGCGCGCGACCATCGCCTGGAGCAGCGCCGTGACCTGTTCGCGGTTGGGTACGGGACGGACGGCGGGCGGCGAAGGAGGACGGACTGTCGCGCATGCCGAGACTGCCACGCCCGCAAGGAACAGCGCCAGGCGGCACCGTCGGCGCGCGCGCGGCGCATCGCATCCCGGCGGATCAGCGGCTCTGGCGCGCTTCCCCGACATCGTGCAGGCCGTGCAGCTTGCCTTTGAGCCGCTCGACCTGGACGGTCTCGGAAGCCTTCTTGAGCGCGAGCTGATATTCCTGACGCGCGTCCGGATCTCGGCCAAGCTTGCGATAGGCGTCACCCAGATGCTCGGTGATGGTCGGATCGTCGCCGGTCAGGTTGACCGCGCGCTGCAACTGCACGATGGCCTTGGCGTACTGCCCCTTCTGATAAAAGACCCACCCGAGACTGTCGATGTAGAAGCCATCCTCGGGCTCGATATCGAGCGCCCGCTTGATAAGCTTTTCGGCCTCATTCAGATTGCGGCCATCCTCGGCATAGGTGTAGCCGAGATAGTTGAGCGCCGGGGCATTACCGGGGTTGAGCTCGATCGCCCGCTCCATCTCTTTCACGCTCATCGGCTTCTGCTTGTTCTCGTCGTACAGCGCGCCGAGCGTGAAGTGGAACTTGTCGTTCTTGGGGTCGACCGTGACCATCTTCTGCGCCAGATCGATGGCCGCGGGATAATCCTTCTTTTCCTGGTAGACGCCGACCATGAAACCCATGATCTCGGTATCCTGGGGTTTCTGCGCCTGGGCCTGCTTGAGCGCCGCGATCGCGTGGTCAAAGTCCTTCTGCTTGTCATGCAGATAGGCGAGCTGCAGGCGGGCATCGACGTAACGCGAGCTGGTCTCCGGAATCTGCTGGAACTCGGAGAGCGCCCGGTCGTTTTCGTTCAACTCACTGAAAGCGGCGCCAAGATAATAGTGCACCGCCCAGTTCTTGGGTTCGGAACCGAGCACGAGATTGAACTCGGTGGTGGCCTCCGCGTAATCGCCGCGTTCGAAATAGAGCAGTCCGATCTTGGTGCGCGTGTCAGCCGGGTTGGTCTCGAGCTGTTCGAGCCTTTTGAGCTGGCCCATCGCCGCGTCATATTTCTTCTGTCCGACGTAGATCTCGGCGAGGCGCTTGCGCACCAGTTCGTTATTGGGATTGAGCCGGAGGACGCGCTGGTAGTAGTCGATCGCCTGCTTGGGCTTGCTCTCGATTTCCCGCAGCAGGGCGAGATCCAGCAGCACCAGTTCGGACTGCGGATTCAGCTTCAACGCGTCGTGGTAATAGTGCTCGGCCTTGTCATAGTTCTTGGCCGCCACCATCACACGGCCCGCGTAGTAGTAGCCAAGAAAAGAATCAGGGTCGAGCGAGATCAACTTGTGAAAAGTCTTCTCGGCCTGATCGTAATCGCCGCGCTTGGCATAGAGGGTTCCGAGGTACAGGTAGGCCTCCTGGCTGTCAGGCTTGAGCTTGAGGACCGCCTGATACTCCTGCTCGGCGAGCTGATCGTTGCCGAGCGCCGACTGGATGCCCGCGGCCAGCAGATGAGCCTGCACGGAATTGGGCTCGATCGCGATCGCGTGGTTGACTTCCTCCAGCGCCTGCTTGAGCTCACCGTTGCGCACGTGGAGCGTCGCCAGCCGAATCCTGAGCAATCCGTTTTGGGGGTCGTACTTGACCGCCTGCTGGTAATCGTCAAGCGCCTCGGTGCGGTCGCCCTGGTCGGTTGCGACCTCCGCCTTCAGAAATGCGCCCATCGCATAGGCTTGGGACGGAATATCGATCGGCTGCGCACCGCCGAACGGATGATCGCCGGCGTCGCTTAGGTCGCCGGTCCTCGAGGGTTGGCCCGCCCCTGATCTCAGGCCGGTGCATCCCCAGACCCCGATCGCGGCGGACACCAGGGCGGCCAGGGCGGATGGTGCAAGACCTCTCATCAAGCGCGCAATTCCACGGAATAAATCGAAAATCACGAGTAACACAGCAGTTCCTGGGCTTCAACGTATCCGCCTTATCGGCGTAATCCAGCCGAGTCCCCGGAATTTCCTCCGTCCCATAGTCTTGCGCCCGCCAAGCCCTCGCGCAACCCCGCCCCCGCTTTCTACACCCGTTCCTTGCGCCCGCAATCGTGCTCGGCTACAGCCTCACTGGGAAATGGGGCAAATGAACAATCCTGCCGACGGCGCACCGTCCTTCGGGATCGAAACCGCGTCGACCCTGAATGCACCGCCCGTCTCGCCGGCCGGCGGCTTCGCGCGCCATCGCCTGAAGCTCGGCGCGCTCGTCTGTGTGATGTACCTGACGGTCAGCGGCGGCGCTTACGGACTCGAGGACGCGGTACGCATCGCCGGTCCGCGCCTGGCGATGATTCTGTGTCTGGTGGTGCCGCTGATGCTGAGCCTCCCCACGGCCCTGATGGCGGCGGAATTGACCGCAGTGATTCCCGCACAAGGCGGCTTCTATGTCTGGGTCAAGGAGGCGTTCGGCCCGTTCGCCGGCTTTGTCGAGGCCTACCTGACGATCCTCTACACGGCGGTCGACATGGCGATCTACCCGGTGCTGTTCGCCGCCTACCTTTCGTTTCTGATCCCGCTGACGCGCGCCGAACAAATCGCGCTCGGGATTGTCCTGGTCTGGCTCTCCGGGCTCCTGAACCTGCTAGGAGTGCGTCCGGTCGGCCGTACTTCGGTGGCACTGACGATCGCGATTCTGACGCCCTTCCTCGCGATGGTCCTGCTCGGAATCCCCCGGCTCGCCCATTGGCGGCCGCCCGCCGGACCAATCTTCGGGCGCGATTTCGCGGGCGCGCTGGGCGGCGGGTTGAGCGTCGTGATCTGGAATTTCTGCGGCTGGGAAAATCTGAGCGTGGTGGCGGCCGAAATTGAACATCCGCAACGCAACTACCTGCGCGCGATCGGAATTGCGCTGCCGATGGTCGTGCTCGGCTACCTGCTGCCGCTGGCCGTGGCGCTCGACGGCGCGGGCAGCGGCGCGGGATGGGAGACCGGCTCGTTCGCGCGCACCGGCACGGCAATCGGCGGGCCGCTGCTCGGCATCGCGATCGGACTCGGCGGCGCTTTGGGATCATTCGCGATTTTCGCGGCCGCCATGCTGTGGGTCTCGCGGATGCCGTTCGTGCTGGCACGCGATAACTATCTGCCGAAACCGCTGGCCGAAATCTGGTGGAGGCGCGCCACGCCCGGCAAGTCAATCCTGCTCTGCTGCATCGTCTTCACCATCCTGGTGCCGCTGGGCTTCGTGACGCTGGTGGTGCTCGACGTCTTTTTCTATATGGGCGCGCTGATGCTCGAGATGGGCGCGCTGGTCAGGCTCCGCCGCATCCATCCGGCGCGCGACGGACTTTTCGTCATCGGCGGCGGGCGTATCGGGCTCGCCGCGGTGGTGGCAGCGCCGATCCTGATATGGATCGCGACCTTCGGGCTGGCGGTCTCCGAATCACCAGGCCATGCGGATTTCGTGACGGCGATCGTTCTCGCGGCCGCGGTCTGGCCGGTCTATGCATTGTGCCGCCGACGCTACGGCGGTGCGGCATAGAAACCGGAGCGGTGCGCTCAGCGCGAGCGCCGCCGCTTGCGCTGGTAGAGGTCGAACAGCGCGAAACCGGCGATCACGAGCGCGTGCGTGATCTTTCCCGACGCGATCAGGCCGCCGACCTGCTTTTCGGCCACCATGACGACTTCAGTCTCTTCGTCAGGTTCGGGTTCGAGGTCGCCGGATGGGCGTGCGTCGGGCGCCAGGAAGGTATAGCACCAATTGGGCTGGATAGCGGGATTTGGATGCACCCGGCCCAAAGAGACGATCCGCTTCGAATCATAACCGCATTCCTCGCGCATCTCGCGCCGCGCCGCCGCTTTCGGCGTCTCGCCCGGATCGACCATCCCGCCCGGGATCTCCAGAGTCAGCTCACTGATTCCATGACGCCACTGGCGTATGAAAACAATCCTGCCGTCGGTGGTGAGAGGAATGATATTCACCCAGGCCGGCGCATCGAGCACGTAAAAGTCGCGGGTCCCGCGGCTCGGATGGCGTGAGCGGCGCCGCGAGAGGTCGAAGATGGGCGTGGTTACCAGCCGGTCGTTCTTGAGGATGTCCCACTTGCCGGCCTTCACACGCACCTCCGCATCGACGAGCCTACAATGGTTCCCGTGCCGGGCGCTCCACGCATGGTCAGCGGAACAAGCGCCGATATTCGATCGCCGGGCAGCGATCCATCACGACCTTGATTCCGGCGGCTTGTGCGGTTCGCGCCGCCTCCAGGTTGACGACTCCCAGTTGGCACCAGAGGACTCGCACCTGCTTGCGCACCGCCTCCTCGACGATCGCGGGCAGATGCTCGGGCTGCCGGAAGACGTCGACCATCTCGACCGGCTCCGGAATCGAGAGCAGATCCGGGTAGGCGCGCTCGCCGAGCACATCCGTCAACGCCTCGGGCTTTAGCGCCGGGTTCACGGGGATCACCCGGAAGCCCTTGTCATGCAGCAGCTTCGCGATCATCAGGCTGTCACGCCAGGGCTTGTCCGAGCATCCTACAACCGCCACGGTTGTGGGGCGCGAGAGGATCGCGCGGATTTCGTCGTCGGACGGATTGAGGAACTCGGTCGGCGCCATCTACTTCCCGGTCAGCAGCCGGTCGGCGACCAGCGGGACCAGCCGCTTGATCTCCTGGCAGCAGCTCGAGAACGCCTCGTGTCCCTGCTCGACCGGGTCGGCGATATCGCCGCTTTCGCCAGCGAAGTTCTTCAAGGTATCGAGCGGGGGAATGCGGACCTGCGCGAAGCGCGTGCGAAGCTCAACGGCCTGCGCCGCAGTCATCGCGAGCACCAGGTCGGCCTGCTCGAGAATCTCCGGATGGCGCTTCAGGTCGGTCGAGGTGAGTTCGTCGTGAATCGCAATCCCTTCCCCATGCAGAACCATCCGCGTATCCAGGGAAACCAGCGCGCCGTCACGGGCATAGGCGGCGATTCCCGCGGAGCGCACGGAGACCCGATCTCCCGCGCCGCGGGCGCTCAGCTCGCGGATCAGGAGATGCTCGGCGATCACGCTGCGGGCGGTGTTGGCCGCGCAGATCAGAAGCACGGAGCGAAAGCGCGGCGGGGGATGGCTTGCGCCATCGGCATCGTCTGGCACCGTCACAGGCCTAATGAGATTCTCCTGCGCCCTCGGCCATCGCTTCCGCCATGCTCTCCTTCTTTGTAAGCCCCTTGGCGAGCTCCTCTTTGAGCCGCGCTCCCAGAGCGGCCGGGTCCCAGACCGCGCCGCGCTGCTGAACCTTGGCGACCGAGTGCCATCCCTTCATCAGCCATACCGTGCCGATCCCGGCGCGGAAGACCTCGCCGTGGACGTCCTTGGCATCGTCGCTCGCGAGCCAGCACACCACCGGCGCGACGTGGGCGGGGCTGTGCGGGTCGGCCTGATTCGGCTTCACCTCGCCCATCGCCGCTCCGATCTGAGGCGTGGCCTCGACCGTCATCCGGGTGCGCGCCAGCGGCGCCACGGCGTTGACCGTCACGCCATAGCGGTACAACTCGCGATCGAGAATGATCGCCATCGCCGCCAGCGCCGCCTTGGCCGCTCCATAATTCACCTGCCCGGCATTGCCGAGCAGTCCCGAGTCCGAGCTGGTGTTGATGATGCGGCCGTTCAGCAGGTTGCCGTTCTTATGCTGCTCGCGCCAGTAGGCAGAGGCGTGGCGCGCCATGTTGAACGAGCCCTTGAGATGCACCGCGATCACGGTGTCGAAGTCTTCCTCGCTCATGTTGAAAATCATCCGATCGCGCAGGATCCCGGCGTTGTTGACCACGACATTCAGCTTGCCGAAGTTGTCGAGCGCGCATTCCATGATGCGCTTGGCGGCCTTGAAATCGCTGACGCTCTCGTAGTTCGCGACCGCTTCGCCGCCGGCGTTGCGAATCTCCTTGACCACATCTTCGGCCGGCGAGCGCGACTGTCCGGTGCCATCGAAATGGCCGCCGAGATCGTTAACCACGACCTTGGCGCCCTGTTTTGCCATCAGCAGCGCTTCTTCGCGGCCGATGCCGCGGCCCGCGCCGGTAACAATCGCAACTTTTCCGTCCAATAATGCCATCGCTCTGGCTTCCTCTTTTGCCGGATCTTGAAAAACGGTTTCTAACTTCGGATCAAGTTCTGGATAGACTCGCAGAGGCCCGTAAGTCAAGGCAAATCGCGAGGCTTGCGTGCGGTCGCGGCCCTGTAATCACGCTCGGCGCGCGGCGGCCCCGTCGCGATCGATCTTCCGAGCCGCGGCCGCGACCCGGCTATGGAAGCGCCCGTAGCTGAAGTAGATCACGAACCCGATGCCCATCCAGATGAAAAATCGGACCCACGTCACCAGCGGCAGGCTCGACATCAGGTAACCGCAGAACAGCGCACCGAGAATCGGCACGAGCGGGACCAGCGGCGTGCGGAACGGCCGCGCGAGATCGGGTTCGAGATGGCGCAGGATCCAGAGGCCGAGGCATACCAGTACGAACGCGAACAGGGTGCCGATATTGGTCAGCTCGGCGATCTCCTGGATCGGCAACAGCCCCGCCGCAATCGCCACCGCGATACCGGTCAGGATGGTCGGAATGTAGGGGGTCTTGAAGCGCGGATGCACCCGGCAAAAAGCCGGCGGCAGTAATCCGTCGCGCGAGATCGCATAGAAGACGCGCGATTGCCCGAGCAGCAGCACCAGCAGCACCGAGGTCAGCCCGGCGACGGCGCCAAGCGAGATGATTCCCGAGAGCGCATGCAGTCCGCGCAGCACGAAGGCCGAGGCCAGCGGCGCGTTCATGTCGAGCAGCCGCGCCGGCACCATCCCGGTCACCACCGCGGCGACCGCTACATAGAGCAGCGTGCAGACGAACAGCGAGCCCAGAATCCCGATCGGCAGATCGCGGTTCGGCTCGACGACCTCCTCGGCGGCGGTCGAGACCGCATCGAAACCGATATAGGCGAAGAAGATCACCGCCGCCCCCTTCATCACCCCGCTCCATCCGAAGGGCGCGAACGGACTCCAGTTGACCGGCCGCACGTAGAAGGCTCCCACAACAATCACGATCCCGACCACCACCAGCTTGATCGCGACGATCAGCGAATTGAAGCGCGCGCTTTCCGAAATCCCGACATAGAGGATTCCCGACACCACCAGCACGATCAGTAGCGCCGGCAGATCGATAATCGCGCCCGGCGCCGAGCCTGGGGCATGGGTCAGCGCGGCCGGCAGATAAATCCCCACACCCTCGAGAATCACGCGCAAATAACCCGACCATCCAACCGCCACCGCCGCCGCGCCGACCGCATACTCGAGCACCAGGTCCCATCCGATAATCCAGCCGACCAGCTCGCCCATGGTGGCGTACGCATACGAATAGGCGCTGCCCGCGACCGGGATCATCGAGGCGAACTCCGCGTAGCACAGCGCCGCCATCGCGCACGCGAACCCCGACACGCAGAACGAGAGCACCACCGCGGGCCCGGCATACTTGCCCGCCGCCACTCCCGTCAGCACGAAGATTCCGGCTCCGACGATCGCACCGATTCCGAGCAGCGTAAGATCGAACGCGCCGAGCGCGCGCTTGAGCCCGCCGGGCGTGGCCGCCTCGTTCATCAGCGTCGCGACCGGTTTGCGCCTCAGCAGCTGCGCTCTCAGTTCATGCTTTGCATCGCTCATTCGGCGGGACCGCAGCTCAGGTTGATGGTCCGTGAGCCATATCGAACCGGCGCTTGTCGTTCAACCAATGGAACTCTATTCGGACCAGGGCCGCTCGACGCGCGGAAGCCTCGCTACCATGCCTGGTAGCCGCCGTCGACCGCGATGGTCGAGCCGGTCACATAACTCGCCGCCGGGCTGGCGAGGAAAATCACCGCGCCGCGAAGCTCCTCGGGCTTCCCCAGCCGCGCCATCGGCGTGAAGGTTTCCATCCGCTCGCGCCACTTCGGCTTCGCGATTCCGCCGGCGGTCGCCTCGGTCGGAATCCATCCGGGCGCGATCGCGTTGACCAGGATTCCATAGCGCGCCCATTCGATTGCGAGCTGACGCGTGAGATTCGCCAGCGCGCCTTTGGTGGCGGTGTAGGAGGCGAGCCGGTAGACCGCGCTGCCATGCGCCGCCAGCACCGAGGTGATGTTGATTATCCGCCCCGGGCGTCCCAGCTCGATAAGCCGCGCCGCGATTTTCTGCGACAGCACCATCGGCGCGGTCAGGTTGGTCGCAATCGTCGCGTCCCACTGATCGCGCGGGAACTTCTCGGCCGGACCGGTGGGCGAGATGCCGGCGTTGTTGATCAGGATGTCGATTTCGCCCAGCTCCGCCCGGATACGCGCGAGCGCGCGGCCGATCTCTTCGTCGTTGGTGACGTCGCAGGCGGTCGCGAAGGTCCGCACCCGATACTTTTCGCGCAGCTCCGCCGCCAGCGCCTCGACCCGGTCGGCGCGGCGCGCGACCAGGGCGACATCGGCGCCCGCAATCGCCAGCGCATGGCCGCATTCGACGCCCAGCCCGGACGAGGCGCCGGTGACGAGCCCCAGGTGGCCGCGCAGCGAGAACAGTGAGTCGAGCGAGTCCATCGGCGGCTCAGCGCGCAAGCGCCTCGCCCGCAGCCTCGCGCGCCGCGGCGATCGCCCGGCCGATATCCGCCGCCTCGATCCCATAATGAGTCACGGCGCGAAAGACGGTGGCGTTGCGCGGCGAGACCAGGACCCCGCGCGTCTTGAGTGCCGCCTCGAAGCGCGCGGCCCGCGGCGCGTCGTCGGAGACTTCGAAAAAGACCATGTTGGTGCGCCGGCGCGCGCGCAGCACATGAAGACCGCTAATCTGCGCGAGCCCGTCGGCCAGCGCCTGCGCGTTGCGATGGTCCTCGGCGAGCCGCTCGACCATCGTTTGCAACGCGACGATACCGGCCGCCGCGATTATCCCCGCCTGGCGCATACCGCCGCCCAGGGTCTTGCGCATCCGGCGCGCCCGCTCGACGAACGATCGGCTGCCGCAGAGCAGCGATCCGACCGGCGCCGCAAGCCCTTTCGAGAGGCAGAAGGAAACCGTGTCGGCGTAGCCGGCGATCGTGGCCGGGCTGGTCTCCAAAGCAAGCGCCGCATTGAAGATACGCGCGCCGTCGAGATGCACCGGGAGCGCGCGGCGACGGGCCAGCTCGGCGACGTTCGCCATATGAGCCAGCGGCACCGCCTCGCCCCCGCATCGGTTATGCGTGTTCTCGGTCGTCACCACGGCGGGCTCCGCAAAATGCGGATCGGCGGGAAGCTCCAGCTCAGCGTGCAGCGCATCGAGGTCGAGTTCGCCCTCGGGCGTGTTGGGAATCGGCGTCAGGATGACTCCACCGAGCGCCGAAGCGCCGCCGCCTTCGTAAAGATTGCTATGCGAGAGCGCGCCGACCAGCGCCTTGGTGCCGCGCGGGCAATGGGCCAGCAGCGCGATCAGGTTGCCCATCGTGCCGCTGGCGACCAGCAGTGCCCCTTCCTTGCCGACCGTCTCGGCGGCGAGCGCCTCCAGGCGGTTGATGGTCGGGTCTTCGCCGTAAACGTCGTCGCCCAGCTCGGCCCGCGCGATCGCCTCGCGCATCGCGGGCGTCGGCAGAGTGACCGTATCGCTTCTGAGATCGATCACGGTCGCCGATGTTACCCGATTGGTCAGGCCGGAAAAATCGCCTTGACGACTTCGTCGATCGCCCGCTTGCTCTCGGTCTCGTCAGTCAGCGACCAGGTGACCGCGACCGTCACGGCGCGCTGCGGCATGATGCCTTGGCGAATCAGCTCGCCGGCGTAGATCAGGAGCCGGGTCGAGACGCCCTCCTCCAGGCCCGAGGCCTTGAGGTTGCGTACCTTCTCGCCCAGCAGCGCGAGCTGGCCCGCCATGTCGGCGTCCACCTCCGCCTCGTGCGCGATGATCGCGGTCTCTTTGTCGGCCGGCGGGTAGTTGAACTCGATCGTCACGAAACGCTGGCGCGTGGAATGCTTCAGATTCTTCTGGATGCTCTGGTAGCCGGGATTGTACGAGATGCAGAGCAGGAAGCCGGGATGGGCCACCAGCGTCTCGCCGCGCTTGTCGATCGGCAGGATCCGCCGATGGTCCGAAAGCGGATGGATCAGCACCGTGGTGTCCTTGCGCGCCTCGACCACCTCGTCGAGATAGCAGATCGCGCCGCGCCTCACCGCCTGCGTCAGCGGGCCGTCGACCCATACGGTCTCATCCGCCTGGATCAGAAAGCGTCCCACGAGATCGCTGCCGGTCAGGTCCTCGTGGCAGGCGACCGTGATCAACTCATTGGGACCGTTGGGCTCCTCCGCGAGCGTATGCGCCATATGCTCGACGAAGCGCGTCTTCCCGCATCCGGTTGGCCCCTTGAGCAGGACCGGAAGCCGCGCCCGGTAGGCGGCGGTGAAAATTTCGACCTCGTCACCGACCGGCAGGTAATAGGGCGCGTTCTCGGGGCTCAGGTGGCGGACTTCGGGCGTGTCATGGGTGCCGAGGCGGGCATCGAAAGTCTTGAGATGAATAGGCATGGTCGCTCTTGTGCGGGTCCTTGTCTGGATTCTAGGAAACGCGCATCGAAGCTTTCAAGCCACCTGCGGGTGCGCCGCGCTGGACGAATTACCTCTCACCGACGCGTCGTCCCACTACTTGAATTCCGCCCGGCTGGTCCTTGACCGAATAACCGAGCTCGCTGAGCTTATCACGCAGCTCATCCGAGCGCTTGAAGTCTTTGGCCGCGCGCGCCGCCTGCCGTTGATCGATGAGCGTCTGAACTTCCGGCGGAAAACTCTTACGCATTTGGACCGTAGCCGCATGGCGCATACTGAGCTGCAGCCCAAGCACATCATCGAATCTCAGCAGCGTCCGCCAGATGTTTCGATCCTTCCTGCTGTACGCCTCGTGTACCATCTCCAACGCGACCGCTAATGCGCGCGGCGTGTTCAGATCGTCGGCCAGCTCCGCCCCGAAGCGCTGATCATAATCGGCCGTCCAATTGGCATCGCGCCCGGCATCGGCCACGTCATCGGGCAAATCGCAGGCGAACTCCCAAAAATACTCGAGGTTCTTCTGCGCCCCGCGCACCGCCTCGAGGCTGAAGGCGAGTTCCGATCGATATTTCGCGCCGAAGCAAAATAAGCGAAATGCCAGTGGGTCTATAGCTTCTTCCACAAGATCGGAAACCAGCGGGAACTTGCCGGCGCTCTTGCTGATCTTCGCCCCTTCCATCCCGACCAGAAAGGCGTTGTGCACGAAGTAGCGGACGAAGGGCTGGCCGGTGGCGCTTTCGGACTGCGCGATCTCGTTCTCGTGATGAATCGGAATATGGTCGAGGCCGCCGGTATGGATATCGATCGTCTCGCCCAGGTACTTCATCGACATCGCGGAGCACTCGATGTGCCAGCCGGGGTAGCCGCGGCCCCACGGGCTCTCCCATTGCATCAGATGGCCGGGCTGATTCAGCACCCAGAGCGCAAAATCGTGCGGGCTCTTCTTGTCGGCCGAATGTTCGAGGCGCTGGCCGGTGTGCTGCTCATCGAGGCTCTGGCGCGAGAGCCGGCCGGTGCGGGAAGCGCCGCGCCATTTCTCGAGGTCGAAGTAGACGCCGCTCGGCGCGACGTAGGCGTAGCCGTGCGCGATAATTCGCTCGATTAGCGCGATCATTTCCTCGATATTGTCAGTCGCGCGGCATAACGCGCTCTCCGGCGGCTTCACCGGATGCCTGGGCATCGCATCGGCTGGCAGTTGAATATTGAGCGATGCGCAATCGCGCTTGAACTGGGCGATATAGAAGTCCGCGACTTCCTGCGGCGTTTTGCCCTCGGCGCGCGCGGTCTTCTCGACCTTGTCCTCACCCGCGTCCTCGTCGGACGTCATATGCCCGACGTCGGTGACGTTCATCACGTGGCGCACGTCGTAGCCGTGGAAAAGGAGCGCGCGCTTGAGCGTGTCGACGAACAGGTAGGCGCGCATGTTGCCGAGATGCTGCGGCAGGTAGACGGTCGGGCCGCATGAGTAGAGCGTCACCGCCGGCGGCTTGAGCGGCTCGAACCGCTCGACCCGGCGCGTAAGGGTATTGAAGATGCTAAACGGTCCCATCAGCACCACGCTCAGTCAGGATGAGCGTTCGTCCGGCGGCGTTCAATCGGAGCTGGCGCTGGACGTTTCCACCGGGCGCCCCGGTTGATAGCGATAGCGCGCCGCCGCAATCCGCTTGTATTGCCGGTCGGCGAGCCAGGCATAGCCGGGGACGTACCAGAGATAGGCAAGCAGCCCGGCGAACCCGGACTGGCGGCGCAGGATCTCGTTGACGGCGCGCGCGCCGCGGAAAATCCGCCCGCGGTCGTCGACCGCGTGCAGCTCCCGCATCAGGCGCTCCTGATCGAGTCCCGGAAAGCTCGCGCGCACGGCCCGGTCGTGCAGGTCGAGCGTGTCGATTTCGCCCGAGTTGTCGAACTGGCGCACCGCCTGGAGCATCGCGCGGCAGACCTCGCAGTCGCCGTCGTAGAGCACGGCCAGGCGTCCCGGCGCGGCGCAGCCCGAAGTTTCAATCGTGGAAGAAGGCATGCGACGCGAAACGGCCGGCTTCGCTCAGCGCCGCGACAAGCGCGGGTTGGCGGCGTCCCGTTTGTGCTTGAGATTCTCGGTCGCGATGCGCCACTCGTAGCCGTCGAGCAGCGACTGCCACCCGGCCTCGACCGAGTTCGTGGAGGTGGCCAGCGTGGTCCATGAAAGTTCGCCGTCGGAGAACTTCTTGACCGACACGACCTCGGCTTCGGTCGATTCACCGGCCGCGTGCGTATAGGTCTCGGTCACACGGACCTGTTCGAGATACGGGAAATACTTGAGCAGCGCTTTGCGCAGCGCGAGATCGAGCGCGTGCACGACGCCGACGCCGCGCGCCGCCCCGGTCTCCTCGGCATTGCCGATTCGAATCACGACCGTCGCATCGATCGTCATGCGGCCTTCGTAGTGATCGTCGATCACCCGGCGCCGGACGACCTCGAAAGGCGCCACGTAGTCGGCCGCGCGGCGCAACTCTTCGAGTTCGCGCGAGGCCTGCGGCGCTTCCGCCTCGTGAAAGATCGACTCGTGCTGGGTGCCCATCGCAGTGCTCTACCTCAATTATCGTAGCGCGTGGCCGGCCTTTCAAGGCGACCGCCCGCATCGCGAGCCGGATATCCCAGAGGGTTCTGATATCCCGGAGTCGACCAGCGTCGGATGCCGTGATGCCTACATCGCGAGCCCGCCATCGACCTGGATCACCGCGCCCGTGATATAGCCGGCGGCTTCCGAGAGCATGAACGCCGCCACCGGCGCGACGTCCCCAATCTGGCCCAAGCGGCCGAGCGGAATCAGGTTCAGGGCCGCGGCGCGATTTTCCGCGGGCAGCGCGGCGGTCATGTCAGTCTCGATAAAGCCGAGCGCGAGCGCGTTGACGCGCACGCCGTACCGGCCGACTTCCTTGGCAAGCGCCTTGGTCATCCCGATCAATCCGGCCTTCGAGGCCGAGTAATTGACCTGCCCCGCCATCCCGACCAGCCCGCTAATCGAGCTGATATTGAGCATCACGCCGCGTTTGGCCTTCATCATGTTGAACACGGCGGCGCGCGAGAAGTTGAAGGCGCCGGTCAGATTGGTGCGGATAACCTCCGACCAGTCCTCCTCGGACATCATCATGATGAGCTTGTCGCGGGTGAGCCCGGCGTTATTGACCAGGGCGTCGATTTTCCCGAAGCTCTTCTTGACCTCGTTCACCATCTCGCGGACGGCCTTGAGATCGCCCGCATCGACCTTGAAGGCGAGCGCCTTGACGCCGAGCGCCTCGAGCTCGCTCTTCAGTCGCCCGGCCGCCTGATCGCTGCGCAGGTAGTTGAAAGCGACGTGGCCACCCCGGCGTGCGATCTCCAGCGCGATCGCGCGTCCGATTCCGCGGCTCGCACCGGTCACGATCGTGCCCATCCCCTCCAGGTACTTCACGCTTTGCTTTCCGTCCTGTCGGCGATATGCGGCCAGACTAGTCCGCGATTGTGGTCATTCAAAGCCCGCACGAGCGACGAAACCGGCGGCGCTACGAGACGATCCGTGAACGGCTTGGTATGAAGCTCAGGCGCTGAACGACGAGCCGCATCCGCAGACCCGGCTGGCCCGCGGGTTATCGAAGCGGAAGCCGCCGTTGTGGAGTCCTTCGACGTAATCGAGCGTGGTGCCGGCGACGTAAGGAATCGAGAGTTCATCGACGAGAACCTTGATTCCGTCGGTCATCGTGACCGCGTCGCCCTCTTTCTGCAGGTCGAAGTTGAGCGTGTACTGAAAGCCGGAGCATCCGCCGCCGACCACTCCGACTCTGAGCCCCGATTCCGGACCGAGGCTCTCCTTGAGGTGCATCTGCCGGACCATCTCGAGCGCCTTGGGCGTGAGTTGGATGCCCGGCGGTGCGGATTCGGCAATCGGTTCTGCGCTCACGATCTGCTCTGCCATCGGGAAAGCCTCCGGAAAACGGCTGCACCGTGCGGTCAGCCGACTCATCAAGGGTAGCCGCGGCCGGAAACCCAAGTCAAGCCGGAGCGAGGCGGGAGCAATCACCGCGCCCGGGTGATATCATCGCGCTTATCGTGGATCGCCTGACCGATCTGATCGTGTCGGCCGCACGCGTTCAGGGATTCATCCTGGTCGGCTTCGCGGCGCTGCGCCGGCTGGAGCATCGCGAACCATTTTTCCGCGCCTGGCTCGACGAGGGCCGCGCGGGCGAGATGGGTTACCTCGAGCGCGATCCGGAACTCCGCTTCAACCCTCGAACCCTGGATTCACGCCTGCGCTCGGTGGTGAGCCTCGCCTATCCGTACGCCGCGCCGGCCCGGCCGGGCTTTCGATGGCCCGACGAGTTGCGCGGCCGTATCGCCTCCTACGCGCTCGGGCCCGATTATCACCAAACGGTGCTCGCGCGTGCGCGCGCCGTCGCGCAGGCGATAGCCGCGGCGCACCCCGCCGCGATTACGCGCGCATACGTCGATACCGGGCCAGTGCTTGAGCGCGAATGGGCCTCCGAGGCGGGTCTGGGATGGTTCGGGCGCAACACCAACCTGCTGAACGTGCATCACGGTTCCTACTTCTTCCTGAGCGAGATTTTCACCGATCTCGAAATCGACGCGGAGCCGCGTCCCGATCGCGATCACTGCGGGCGATGCCGCCGATGCCTCGATCTGTGCCCGACCAACGCGCTCGCCGACGGCTACCTGATCGAGCCGCGCCGCTGCATCTCATACCTCACGATCGAGCATCGCGGCCCGATACCGCTCGACCTGAGATCAGGGCTCGGCAACTGGATCTTCGGCTGCGACATCTGCCAGGAGGTCTGCCCCTGGAACGAGAGCACCGGCCCCTGCGAGCCCGAGCTTGCGCCCTCGCTGCTCGAGCTGATGGCTCTGGACGACGATGGTTTTCGCCGCCGTTACGGCTCGAGCGCGATTCGGCGGACGAAGCGGCGCGGGCTCCTGCGCAACGTGGCAGTCGCGCTCGGCAACAGCCGCAATCCCGAAGCGATCGATGCGCTCGTGAGCGCACTGTCGTCGGATCCCGAGCCGCTCGTCCGCTCCCATTGCGCTTGGGCGCTCGGCCGGATCGGAGGGCGGCGCGCCGGCGACGCCTTGGAACATGCCCGCCATCGTGAGCATGACGCTGCGGTGCTTGCGGAAATCGATCTGGCGAGAGACGCAACTGCCGGGACTTGTGCTTTGGAGGCCGCCAATAAAGACTCAACCGTGACGAGGACCTCAGATGAACGCGGCGCGTAGCGAATTTGCCCGGCTGGTCGCGCGCGAGCCGATCCCGCTGGCCCGCGGCGCGCTGCTGATCGCCAAGGAGGAATACCCCGATCTCGACGTCGGCCAGTACCTCGATCAAATGACCGGGCTCGCCCAACAAGCCGAGCCGCTGGTGCGCACCGGCGCGAACACCGTCGAACGGGTGCAGTTGCTCTCGAGCTTCCTGTTCGGTGAGCAGGGCTTCGCCGGGAACCGCGAGGAGTACAGCGATCCGCGCAATTCGTTTCTCAACCAGGTTCTCGAACGCCGGCTCGGTATTCCGATCACGCTCTCCGTGATCTATCTCGAGACCGGCCGGCGCCTGGGGCTCAACCTCTACGGGGTCTCCTTCCCGGCGCATTTCCTGGTCAAGGCGGTGGACGAGCGCGGCGAGCTGATTATCGATCCCTTCAACGCCGGCGCGATTCTCGATCTCGAGGAAATCAGGGCGCGCCTGGCGCAGGTCTACGGGCAGCCGGTGGAGCTGGAGCCGGCGATGCTGCGCGCGGTCGGCAGCCGGCATATCCTCGCGCGGATGCTCCGCAACCTGAAGAGCATCTACATGACCGCGGGCGATTGGCGCCGGACGCTCTCCGCGCTGGACCGTATCCTGATGCTCGACGCGCGCGCCGCCGACGAGCGCCTGGAGCGCGCGGGGCTCTACGAGCGCCTGGAATGCTTCCAACCCGCGCTCGATGACTACCGGGGCTTTCTGAGCCAGGCCCCGGACCATCGCGGAGCCGATTCCGCGCGGGAGTCGGTGATGCGGCTGCTCGCGCAGGTCGCGCGGATCAACTGAAGCCTCGGTCGTTTTCAATGCCCCTGTCGCGCAGCAAGTCCGCCTTCTTTTCGGCCAGCGAAAAGGCGATTGCCGACTCCGAGCTCAGGCGCAAACTCGCCAACGCCAGCGGTCATCACCTCGACGCGGCCGCGCGCACGCGCGGCGAGTTCCCCCGCTACGATGAGGAACGCGAGGCCGCCCGCCGCATAAAGGCGGACGCCATCAACCGGCTCGACCAACTCCTGCTGCAGCTCAAGCAGCGGCTGGAGGCCAATGGCTGCCACGTCTTCTTTGCCGCCGACGCCGCCGCCGCCCGCAAGTACATCGTCGAGGTCGCGCGCCGGGGCGGGCTCAAGCGCGCCGTCAAGGGCAAGTCGATGACCACCGAGGAGATCGAGCTCAACCCGGCGCTCGAGCAGGCCGGACTCGAGGTGGTCGAGACCGACCTCGGCGAGTATATCGTTCAGCTCCGCCACGAGCGTCCCTCGCACATTCTCACGCCCGCGATTCATCTCTCCAAGGAAGACGTCGGCACGCTCTTCCACGAGCGCTTCGGGACCTCCTACACCGACGAGCCCGAACGTCTGACCGCGGTGGCGCGTGAGAACCTGCGCTCGGTCTTCCTGGCCGCCGACCTCGGGATTACCGGGGTGAATTTCGCGATCGCCGAGACCGGCACGCTGGTGCTGGTTGAGAATGAAGGCAACGGCCGCTTCTCGAGCACGCTGCCCGACACGTTCGTCGCGGTGATGGGAATCGAGAAGGTGATACCGCGGCTCGCGGACCTGAGCCATTTCCTCGAAGTGCTGGCCCGCGCCGGGACCGGCCAGAAAATCACGACCTATACCAACTTCATCACGCGCCCGCGCGGCGCCGGCGAGCTCGACGGGCCACGCGAGATTCACGTCGTGATCCTCGACAATGGACGCAGTGCGCTGCTCGCCGATCCGGTGATGCGCGAGGCGCTCTATTGCCTGCGCTGCGGCGCCTGCCTCAATGCCTGCCCGGTCTACCGCCGCATCGGCGGCCATGCCTACGGCTACGCCTACCAGGGTCCGATTGGCTCGATCGTGAGCCCGAGTCTTTTCGGCGGCGGCGCAGGCTACCTGCCGTTCGCCTCGACCCTGTGCGGCGCCTGCCGCGAGATCTGCCCGGTCAAGATCGACATCCCAAAACTGCTGCTCCATCTGCGCTGGAAAGCGAATCAGAGCGGTCTCCAATGGCCGCGCGCCGCCGCCGGCGCCCGGCGCGCTGTGCAGCGGTTCGGGCGGCTGGCGCGCCATCCGCGGACCATCCGCATGCTCTCGCGGATCGCGGCGTGGATGATGCGCCCGATGGCGCGCGACGGATATGTGCGATGGATGCCGCCACCGTTCAGCGCCTGGACCCGCACCCGCGACTTCCCGGTTCCCAAGTCCGCGCCGCGGCGCAAGCCCGCCGCGAAACCCCACGGGACCTGAACCATGGGCGCGTTCGTCAGGATAATGGCCTCGGTCAAGACCGCGCTCGGGGGCGGCGCGCGGCCCGCTGCGGCGAACCATCAGGAAACGCCCGCGGCGCCGCTGGTGGCACCGGCGGCGCATAGCGCGGAGTTGATTTCGTCGTTCGCCCGCGAACTGGAGGCGGTCGGCGGCCACTTCGTCGGCGCGGTCACGGCCGATGAACTTTCCGCCCGCACGGTTGAGCTGGCCGATCGGGTCGGGGCGCTGACGGTTGCAATCGGCGCGGGAGTTTCGTTCGATGCGGGGCCGCTCGCAAATTCGCTGGAGCAGGGCGGCCGCGACGTGATTCGATGCCGCCCGGCCGGCGACGACCAGGCGCGCCGCGCTCTGATCGAGCGGATCGCCCGCGCCGATCTCGGTATCGTGGAGGCCGACTGCGCGATCGCCTCGACCGGCACGATCGCGGTGACCGCCACGCCGGCGCGCCCCAGCGTCTTGACCTTGCTGCCGCCCGCGGCGCTCGCGATCGTCCGCGCCGATCGGTTGATGCCCGATGCGGCCGCGGCGATCGACTCGCTCGGCGCCGAAACTATCGCGCACCATCGCGTCGCCTTCATCACCGGTCCCAGCCGTACCGCCGACATCGAAAAGCTGATCGTCGTCGGCGTGCACGGCCCCAAGCAACTCCACGTGATCCTGCTGTGGCCCAAAGATGTCTGAGGTCCGGCTGTTCGGCACCTGCCTCGCAGAGCAATTTTTCCCTGCCGTGCCGAATGCGGCCGCCGCGGTACTCGAGGGACTGCATATCAAGGTCCTGCCGATCCGCCGCGCGTTCTGCTGCGGGCAAGCGCCGTTCAACGAAGGGCTGCGCGACGAGGCGCTTGGTCTGGCGCGCCGCTTCCTCAAATCGTGCGAGCCAGGGGTGCCGGTGGTGGTGCCGTCCGGCTCGTGCGCCAGCATGATCCGGAACTTCTACCCGCACCTGCTGGAGAACCATCCCAAGCTGCTGGCCAAGGCCGAGGCGATTCGCCCCTGGGTCTACGAGTTCTCGCAATTCCTGGTCAACGTGCTCAAAGTCAAGTATGTCGGCGCGCGCTACGAGCGGGCGGTGACCTACCATGCCTCGTGTCACCTGCTGCGCGAACTGCATGTGATCGACGAGCCGCGCGTGCTGCTCAGCGCCGTCAACGGGATCCGGATTTTCGAGTTGCGCGACTGCGAGGAATGCTGCGGCTTCGGCGGTCTCTTCTCGGTAAAATTGCCGCATATCTCGACCGCGATGCTCACCGACAAGCTCGCGCGCATCCGCCAGAGCGGCGCCGAGACGGTGGTGGCCAACGACTGCGGATGCCTGATGCAGATCGGCGGCGGGCTCCATCGCGAAGGCAGCGAGATCGAGACTCGCCATCTGGCGGAGATCCTCGCCAGCCGCTGAGCGCGGCAATGGGGCGGCGTGCGTGAATAACGCTTCGCACCTGGCTTGACAGGGGCGCGGCGGGCGACTTAATTTTGGTTCAGACTACGGACGCTTGTTCGCTATACGAACATAAGCGAGGAGGTTCTACCCAATGGCGATCAATGCCAGGGGCGTGCATCACATGGCCTTCCTGTCGCGCGACATGGACGAGACGGTGCGCTTCTATACCGAGGTAATGAATTTCCCGGTGGTCGTTACCCTGCAGCTGCCCGATCCGGATCCGTTTCCGGGTGCGGTACCCGGCGACCTCGGCGGCGCCAAGCATTACTTCTTCGATATCGGCAATGGCGACCGGCTGGCGTTTTTCTGGTGCCCCAAGGACGAGTTGGCGCCCAACTTCGCGAAGATCGGCGCCGGCAACCATATCGCCTTCGCGCTCGAGACGGTCGCGGAGCTCGAGGCGGCCAAGCGCCATCTGATCGCGAAGGGCGTCGCGATTAAATCCGAGATCGACCACACTTTCTGCCGCTCGATCTACTTCGAGGACCCCAACGGCATCACGCTCGAGCTCTCGGTCTATCAACATCCATGCACCCCCGAGCAGCCGTTCCTCCAGGATCCCGAGCCGACGCCGGCCACTCGCAAGCATCTGGGCGACAAGCAGGAGAAGTTCCTGCTGAGCTTCGGCAAGGAGGGTAACGCGACGGTGCTGGCCGGCGGCGCCGCAGCGCGCCCCGAGCTGTAGTTTTTCCGCGCGGCCTGCGATTCGATTCTGGCGCCGCGCATTTGCACAAGCGCATGATGGAGGAGCGCGACGCGGCGGTGCGCCGCCGTCATAACCAGGAACTACGTCGGATCGCCGCCAGCCGGCCGGCGCGTAACGAGGATGCCGCCGGCCACTGCCGACGATCAGTTGGACGTCCAGCGGTTGGCCTGCTCCTGGGTAATCGAGTCGGCCATCTTCTGAATCCGCTGATCGAGCTTCAACAGTTCGTCGCCAATTTCGGCCAGCCGATTTTCGAGCGCCTCGACCCGCGACGTCACGTCCTTGACCAGGACTCGCTTGCGCCGAGGTTTGCTGGAAGCTTCGCCAGATCCGTTAGATGCCTTGGACCCGTTAGATCCGTTGCCTTCGTTGGATCCGTTCTCATTCTCATCCATCCGTCCACCTCCCCGGCCCGTCCGTTCTTCCCCTCGCCGCCGACGGGCATCGGAAAACTGCCGTATCTTACGAGGCACTCGTGAACGAACATAGGTCGTCGGAGGCAGGGACCAACTTAGCCTAAAAGCTCTAGCCCCCGCTCAAACAGGCGCGGTCCGGAAAGCGCGATAGTCTCCCACATCGGGTCCGGACGTTTGCCGCGCCGATGGAGCATCAGGTTGAAGGCCGTGATCACGCCGAAGCGGTAGCCGGCAAACGCACGGAACCATCGCACATCGCGGCGCTCGATGGTCTCGCCCAGCGCCCGTTCATATTCCTCGACCAGCTCATCCGGCGGCGGGCACCACGCGGGCATCAGATCGTCCGTCGCCCAGCTCTCGCGATCGGAAAACATGCAAAGCCATCCGAGATCGAGCAGCACCGCGCCGGTCTGAGCCAGTTCCCAATCGATCAGCGCCACCAGCCGCCCCTCGCGAAACAGACAGTTGGACCACTGGAAGTCCCCGTGGACGCATCCGACGCGAACCCGCTGCGGTATGGACTCGCTCAGCCGCGCGCGAAGCGCCGGGGCGCTCGCAAGCAATCGCGGTTCGAGCGTCGGGCGGTTGCGCAGGCGGTCGAGCCGGTCGAGCTCGCGCGCGAGCCCGACCGGCTCGCCGAACTCGGCGCGGTAAACGCGCCAGTCCAGGCGATGCAG
>JBGPMT010000006.1:0-23509 GCA_041487135.1 Binataceae bacterium (SeqCode)
CCGCATTTCGAGAAGATGCTCTATGACAACGCGCTGCTCGCGCGGCTCTATCTCGATAGTGGGCGCGCGCTCCGCGACGCCGAGTACCTGACCATCGCCCGCCAGATACTCGACTACGTGCTGCGCGAGATGACCAGCCCCGAGGGCGGCTTCTACTCCAGCCAGGACGCCGACAGCGAGGGCGAGGAAGGCCGGTTTTTCCTCTGGAGCGTGGCCGAGAGCCGCGCGCTTTTGGGCGAGGAGTTGAGCCCGATCGCCGGGCGCTACTTCGATATCAGCGAGGAAGGCAACTTCGAGGGCCGCAATATCCTGCATCGCACGATCGATCGCGCCGAAGCCGCCCGCCTGTTCCACAAATCGGAACCGGAGATTGAGCGGGCGCTGGCGGAGATCGTGAGCCGGATGTTCGCGGCGCGCGAGCAGCGCGTCAAACCCGGCCGCGACGACAAGATTCTCGCCGCCTGGAACGCGATGATGATCGGCGCGTTCGCCGAAGGCTACCGCGCGCTCGGCGATCGCCGCTACCTGGAAGCCGCCACGCGCGCCGCCGATTTCGCGATGAGCCGGCTGTGGGACGGCCGCCGGCTGCATCGCTCGTACCAGGACGGCGCCGCGCGCTTCAACGCCTATCTCGAGGACTACGCGCTGCTGGCCGGTGCGATGATCGATACCTACGAAGCGACGCTCGATGCGCGCTATCTCGATCATGCCCGCCGGCTTGCCGCGGTGATCCTCGATCGCTTCCTCGATCGCGAGCGCGGCGGTTTCTACTTCACTTCCGACGATCACGAGTCGCTAATCATCCGGGCCAAGCCCTCCTTCGACGGCTCGACGCCCTCGGGCAACAGCGCGGCGGCGATGGCGCTGCTGCGGCTCCATGCCTACACCGGCGAGGAGCGCTACCTGACCGAGGCGTCGCGGATCATCCGGCTCTTCGCGGAGGGGATCGGCAAGCAGCCGTTCGCCTTCGCTCATCTGCTCGAAGCGGTCGATCTCTATCAGCGCGGCGCCGTGGAAATCGTGCTGGTGCGGGGCGATGCCACCGGCGACAGTGAGCTAGCCGACTGGATCGCGCGGCTCGGCAAGCTCTATTTGCCCAACCGCGCGATCTTCGTCGCCGGCGGCGCCGCCGATGGATTTCTGCCCGAGCAGGCGCGGGGACGCCCGGCGGTCGACGGCCGGCTTACCGGCTACGTATGCCGGGGTCGAAGCTGCTCGGCGCCGGTCACGTCGATCGACGCGCTCGCAGCGGAGTTGCGCGACTGATCTGACGGATGGCCCGGCCCGCGATTCATCCGCCCCAGCGCCATCCCGGCGCGCACTTCGCCCCGATCGTCGTCAACCGGCCATCGCGCCGCCGCCGCTTTCCGATCCGGGTCGCGGTCTTCAATGCCAAGGGCGGCGCGCGTCTCGACCAAATCGTGGCGCGGCTCAGAAAGCCGCCGCTGGCCGGCGCCGACCTTATCCTGCTTTGCGAAGCGGGATGGCGGGTGCGCCGCTCGGCGCGGCGCGAATTCGCGCGCGAGCTGGCCGAGGCGCTCGGGATGAGCTTCGCGTTCGGCGCGGTGTGGGGTATCCCGCCGCGCGACGGCGAGCCGTTCAGCCGTTTTATCGGCAACGCGATTCTCTCCTCGGAGCCGCTCGAGGAGGTGCGGGTGGTGCCGATGCCGCGCTATCCGCGCCACGATTTCGCCCATCTCCCCGGCGCTCCCAACGGCGTGATCGCGACCGTCGCGATCGAAGGAATACCGGTGACGGTCAGCAGCGCGCACCTCGAGAGCCGCGCCGGGCCTGAGTTTCGCGCTCGGCAGGTGAAGATGGTCGCGGAGGCGATGCCGCCGGGGCGGCCGGCGATTATCGGCGGCGATTTCAACACCACGACCATCGAGATCGGCGTCCACCGGGTGCCGCTCGGGCTCGCCCGCTCGCTCGCGCTGAACCGCCGCCGGCGCCACGCGCCGCGCTCGCACGAGCCGCTGTTCGACCTGCTCGAAGCGTGCGGGTTTGATTTCGAGGGCGCCAACGTACCGGGAATGCCGACCTTCACCTTCTCGCGCCTCATCCCGCACTTTCTGCGCCCCAAGCTTGACTGGATAGCGCTGCGCGATCTGGCTGCCGTGCCGGGCTCAGCTGCGGTGGTCCCGGCGCGTAACGGAGCGTGGTCGCCGCGCTTTTCCGATCACGACTTCGTGACCTGCGAAATTCGGCCCCGCTGACGGGCGGGTCAGATCGGCGGCAGCGGCAGGGGACCGCGCGCCTCTTCGTAGGCGCTGGCGACCTTGAGTATCGTCGCCTCATCGAAGGTGCGGCCGACGATTTGAATCGAGATCGGCAGGCCGCTGGGCGAAAGCCCGGTCGGCACGGCGATCGCCGGCTGGCCGGTGGCGTTGAACGGGGCGGTGAAGGCCGAGAGCGCGGCCAGCACGTTGAGAGTCTCGCCGCCCGGCAGTTGGATACGCTCCTCGCCGATCTTCGGGGCGGTGATCGAGCAGGTCGGGCAGATCAGCACGTTATAGTCTTCGAGCGCGCTCTCCGACTGCGTGAGCATCAGGATGCGCGTGCGCTGCGCGCGAACATAGTTGCTGGCCGTGACCGCCATCCCCTGTTCGAGCAGCCGGCGCACGTCCTCGCCATAGTCGCCGGGCCGCTCGCGCATCCAGCGCTCGTGATACTCGAGCGCCTCGGCCCTGACCACCATCGTGCGCGCGGTCATGGCGGCCGACATCGCCAGGTACGGAATCGAGACTTCCTCGACGGTCGCGCCCAGCCCCTCCTCGATCACGTCGAGCGCGGCCTTGAATGAGGCCTCGACGGCCGGCTCGAGATGCTCGCTGAGCTCGTGGATGACGCCGATACGGAGCTCCCTGATGCCGGCCCCGAGGCCGCGCGTATAGTCGGGCACCGGCGCCGGGCTGCTGGTGACGTCGTGGGGGTCGTGACCGGCGATCACGTTCAGCATCAGCGCCGCGTCGCGCACCGTGCGCGTCATCGGACCGACGTGATCGACCGAGAAGGCGAGCGGGATTACGCCGTAGCGGCTGACGCGGCCGTAGGTGGGCTTGAGCCCAACGCAGCCGGTGACCGCGGCCGGCATCCGGATCGAGCCGCCGGTATCGGTGCCGATCGAGGCGAGCGCCGAGCGCGCCGCGATAGCCGCCGCCGAGCCGCCGCTCGATCCGCCGGGAATGCGCGTGAGGTCGTAGGGATTATGGACCGCGCCCCAGTGCGGATTATTGCTGCTGGCGCCGGCCGCGAACTCGTGCAGGTTGAGCTTGCCGAGCAGAATCGCCCCCGCCTCGCGCAGCCGCGTCCAGACGGTGGCGTCGTGGTCGGGCTCGTACTCGGCGAGGATTCTCGATCCGCCGGTGGTGCGCACGCCGCGCGTGCAGCAAAGATCCTTGAGCGCGACCGGAATGCCGTGCAATGGACCGCGCCAGTTTCCGGCGGCGATCTCGGCCTCGGCCTCGCGCGCCGCCGCCCGCGCCAGACGCATCGTCACGGTCAGATAGGCATTGAGCCGCGGCTCGGTCTCCTCGATTCGGGCCAGATAGGCCTCGGTGACCTCGACCGGCGAGACCTGGCGCTCGCGCAGCATTCCCGAGAGCGTCGCGACGTCGAAGGCGAGCAGTTCCTGGTTCGCAGCAGCCATCGTCGGTTCCCCGCCTACAGCTTGGGCGGCGGCAGCGGCCCGCGCGCCCGCTCGAAAGCCTCGGCCACGCGCAGCACGCGGGCCTCGTCGAAGGAGCGTCCGGCGATCTGGATCGCGATCGGCAAGCCCGCGCTGGAGAGTCCGCTCGGCACCGAGATCGCGGGCTGGCCGGTGCAATCGAAGGGTCCGGTGAAGGCGACGAAGGTCGGCAGATAGGGGACCTCGGCGCCGGCCGGCGAGCGCACGAAGTCCTGGCCGACCAGCGGCGCGGTCGTCATGCACATCGGCGTGACCAGCACGTCATGCGCTTCGAGCACGCGGCAGGACTCGGCGATCATCAGGGCGCGCGCCCGCTGGGCGCGGATATAGCTGACCGCCGGAATCACCATCGCGCCTTCGATCAGCGGCCGGACGTTGTCGCTGTAATCCTGCGGACGGGCGAGCAGCCAATCCTGGTGATAATCGAGCATCTCGGGCCGCGCGACCAGCCCGCTCACCTGCACGCCCAGCTTGAAGGACGGGATCGAGACCTCCTCGAGCGCCGCGCCGAGCGAGGCCAGCAGCTTAAGCGATTCGTCGAAGGAGCGCTCGATATCGGGCTCGTACCAGTCCGCGAGATCGCGCATCACGGCGATACGAACGCCCTTGAGATCGGTGCCGAGAAAACGGGTGTAGTCGGGAACCGGCACGCGGCTCGAGCTCGCGTCGTTGGGGTCGTGGCCTGCGATCACGTTGAGCATCAGCGCGGCATCGCGCACGGTCCGAGTAATCGGGCCGATATGGTCGAGCGTGTAGGAGAGCACCACCACGCCGTAGCGGCTGACGCGGCCGTAGGTGGGCTTGAGCCCGACGCATCCGCACAGCGCCGCCGGCTGGCGGATCGAGCCGCGGGTGTCGGTGCCGATGGTGGCGAGGTTCGAGCGGGCGGCGACCGCCGCCGCCGAGCCGCCGCTGGAGCCGCCCGGAATTCTCGCCGGATCATAGGGATTCCGCACCGGTCCGAAATGGGCATTGTTGGAGGTGCCGCCGCAGGCGAACTCGTGCAGGTTGAGCTTGCCGAGCAGCACGGCCCCGGCCTCGCGCAGCCGCGCCCAGACCGTGGCGTCGTAATCGGGGACGAAGTTGGCCAGCACCTTCGACCCGCCGGTGGTCAGGATGCCGTTGGTGTAGCAGAGATCCTTGAGCCCGACCGGCACGCCATGGAACGGGCCGCGCCATCGGCCGGCCGCGATTTCCGCCTCCGCCTGGCGCGCGGCCTCGCGCGCGCGCTCGCCCGTGACGGTGATATAGGCGTTGATTCGCGGTTCGGTCGCGGCGATCCGGTCGAGATAAGCCTCGGTCACCTCCAACGGGGAGAGTTCGCGCGCGCGCAACTTGTCGGCGAGCGCCGCCACGTCGAGGTCGAGTATCGAGCTCTGATCCATCGCAAGTCCGGGTGCTATCAGGTGATGGAAGGATCGCGGCGGCGCAGCCGCTCCGCCTCGGCGACCATCGTGGCGTACGAGAATGGCGGCTCGACCCCCTCCAGGCCAAGCGCGCTTAGCCGGCGCGCGTCGGTCAACATCGCGTCGGCGACCTTGGCGACGGCGGCGGCGGTCTCGGGGCTCATCGGGTAGTCAAAGAACTCGCGCGCCACCCGCATCACGGTCTCAGGCGTCAGCTCAGCCATCGTGGTTCTCCCTTCGGTTCGACTCAGTTGGCCCGCGCAAAGACTTTGAGATTTTCGCGGACCGCGGAGACGTAGTCGCCGTGCACGGCGTGCGACACCAGAACCGGGGTGATCGCGCCTTGGCTCCGATATTGTTCCAGCCGCGCGAGGCATCGCGAAGCCGGCCCGACCAGCGCCACCGCGTCGATCATCGGTTCGGTCATCGCCGCCGCTACTTGCGCGCGATCGCCGCGATTCGCCGCCTCCAGCGCCCGTTTCGCCTCGGCCTCGAAGCCGCTCACCGCCCACACCCGGTTGTAGAACTGCAGGCCGAGGTAGGAGGCGAGGTCGCGCCGGGCAGCGGCGTAGGCCGCCTCGAGATTGTCATCGAGGAAGACCGGCAGGCCCATCGTGACGCCGAGGCTTGCTGGCTTGCGGCCGGCCTTGGCGGCGGACTCGCGCGCCGCATTTATCATCGTGCCCATCCGCTCGGGCGGGCACATGTAGAGCATCAGGCCGTCGGCAAGCTCGCCGCTGAGGCGTGCGGTCCCGAGCGCCAGTGCCGCGAAATAGACCGGGATACGGTCTGGAGCGATACGGAACTGGTAGGGGAAATCCGCTATCGGCTCGCCGCTCAGCACCGGGGACAGGATTTCCATGTAGCGGCGCAGATAGTCGCGCGCGTTGCCCATCTCGATTCCGAGCGGCTTTAGGAGCGCGCGATGGCCGACGCCGAGGCCCAGCACGAAACGGCCGCCCGACTCCTCCTGGAGCATCAGGGCGCCAGCGCCGCATACCAGCGGCGAGCGCAGATGGATATTGATGACGCGCGTGCCGATCGTGATACGGCTGGTCGCCTTGGCGATCGAATAGGCGCACAGCATCGCGTCGTTGTTGGCTTCGGGAACGTAGACGCCGCTGAAGCCGGCGTCCTCGGCTTCGCGGGCAAGCCGCGTGAAATCCGGGTAGGGCATCCGGGAAAATGTCGACAGGGAAAGCGCGCAGCCGGCCATCATTTGACTCCAGTCCTGAGGGGACTCCATTCGTCGGGAAATCGAAGCGATGAATATACTCGATCGGGGCCCGGTCCGCTCTAGGCGCCGATCACACCCTGCTCGCGCAGCTTTCTCACGCGCGCAGAGTCCATGCCGAGGAGCTCGCCCAGGATGGTCTCGCTATGCTGCCCGAGCGCCGGCGCCGGCCGCCTGAGCACGCCCGGCGTGGCCGCGAACTTCATCAGCACTCCGGTCTGGGTGACCGGCCCGCGCCCCGGATGGTCGAGTTCGGCGAACAGATCATTGGCCGCGATCTGGGGGTCCGTGAAGAGATCGTTTACGCGGTTGACCACGACCGCCGAAATCCCGGCGGCGCGAAGCCTTGCGAGCATCGGCTCGCGATCGTGCGCCGCGAAGCGTTCGGCAAGCCGCGAGGCGAGCGCGCCCTCCGCCGGCTCCAGCCTCGCGGCAGGGTAATCGATGCCGGTCTCGAGTCCGAGCAAGCCGCGCAATCGGGTCCAGCCCGCATCGTTGTCGATAGTCACAAAGAGCCAGCGTCCGCCGGCGCATCGGTAGGCCCGGGAGAGAGCCGCCGCGCCGCGATATTCGGACGAGCCGGTCTCCAGGCCGGGTCGGCCGTCGTAGAAAATCAGCTCACCGGCCTGGAAGGCGATAGCGGCCTGCAGCAGCGAGGTCTCGCAGAACTGGCCGCGGCCGTCGCGGCGGCGGGCATGGATCGCAAGCACGCAGCCGAGCGTTGCCAGCATCGCGGCACCATAATCGCACGGCGAGCAGGTGAGATAGACCGGGGCGCCGTGCGGCCCGCCCTGGGCCGCCATCATGCCCGAGCGCGCCTGCAGCAGCGGATCGAAGCCGGGCTGATTGTATTCGGGCCCGCGGCTGCCGTAGCCGGTGATCGTCATATAGATGAGGCGGCGATTTTTCTCGGCCAGGCTCTCGTAATCGAGCCCGAAGCGATGCATCCGGCCCGGCCGCATGTTCTCGAGCACGATATCGCCCCGCTCGGCCAGCCGTTTCGCCAGCTCCCGCCCCTCCGCCCGGGTCAGGTCGAGCGTGAGACTGCGCTTGCCCTGGTTCCAGCCCATGAAGGCGAATTCCATCGAGCGGAACGAGTCGCCCTGTAGACTCTCGACCTTTACCACATCGGCGCCGAGCTGGGCGAGCAGCATCCCGCAGAAAGAGCCGGCGATATAGCTGGAAAAATCGAGGACAAGGACGCCTTCGAGCGGCGGCGCATCGGAATCGAGCGTCCTGACCGACAGATCAGCGTCGGCCGGGGAGGCCGCGAAATCGCCATCCAGGGCCCCTTCGGGTCGGATCCGGCCCGGTGTCGCACTCAACCGTACCGGCGCCGCCATTTGGAACGTGGCACCCAGGATTGAATCCGGGACCTTCTGGCGTGCGTCCATGTAACGCACCTGGGGCGCATCGAAGAACTCCGCGCGCGATGCGATCGGAGCGCAGGGCACATCGTTTTCGCGCAGGATCTCAAGCCATTCGGCCATCGGCCGGGTGCGGATAATCGGCTCGAGGATCTGGCGCAGGGCCTCGCGATTCTCAGTCGACATGCCCCACGGAGCATGCTCGAAGCGCGGGTCGGCGACCAGGTCGGGCCGCTCGATCGCGAGCGTGAAACGGTTCCAGAACGTCGGATTGCCGCAGGCGATGAAGAGGTAGCGCCCGTCGGCGGCCTCGAACACGCGATAGCAGGGGATCGGCCCGAGCGGGTTCTGCGATCCCTCGGTGGGATGCAGCGGGCGCATCGCGGGATGGCGCAGCGCGGCGCCGGTCTGGAGAGCGAGACCGCCCGCGATCATCGGAACCTCCACCGCCTGGCCGAGGCCGGAGCGCTGGCGCGCAATCAATGCCGCGACCGCGGCGGTCGCGCCGAGCACGCCGGTGGCATAGCTGACGACCGGAAAAATCGTCGCGACCGGGTTGCCGCTGCGCGCCCACTGGCTTCCCGTGACTCCCGACAGCGCCGCCGCCAGCTCCTCGCCGCCCGCCATATCGGCCAGCATCCCGGCGCTGCCGAAAGGCGGCAGGTAAAGTCCAATCAGCGCGGGATTCAGGCTCCGAATCGATTCGTAATCGAGGCGATGCTCCTTGCGGCAGGCCGGCGCGTCGCCGACCACGACGACGTCCGCCGAAGCGATCAGGCGGCGCACCTCCTCCTGGCACTCCGCCGAGGCGAAGTCCATCGTGACCCGCTGCTTGCTCCGGTCGAAGACCTGAGGATGCGGCGTTGCGAGCCGCATGGCGCGCTCCGCAGGGCCGACTAGAATGGTGTGCGCGCCATGCTCGGCGAGCAGCATCGCCGCAAAAGCAGCCGGCAGGTTGGAGGAAAATTCAACGACGGTTATGCCGTCCAGTGCGCCAGGCATCACGAGCTATCCCGTTGAGTTGGGCCTGATTCTTCATCGGCTCTTCGGGCAAAAGCAATCGCCCGCGGCCCGACCATAACCGCTCGATCGAGGACCAGATTTCAAGCGCACGCAATGGCGGCTTAATTCGCCCGTAATCTTGGCTACGTAAGTTCCCGGCTGTCGGGGGAGAGGATATTCGTCTGCATCGACCGATTAGGCGGAGCAGCTCGGTAAATCGACCGCGCAGTAGTCGCGGGCCGGATGAAGCTTGAGGCGATGGTTCAGGTTCAGATCGCTTCGAAACAATAGTCATTCGCAACTGACGCTACGGAGTGGGGAGACAGAATTATGAGAGATCCGACAGGCAGCAAACGGGCTGTTTGGACGGTGGCGGCGGGAATGATGTTCCTGCTGTGCGGCTGTTCGAATGCCTCCCAGGTCGTGGGCTACGACTTCAACAACCTCGCCAAGCCCTTTTTCCGGGACGCGAAGATGGAGGGGCCGCCGCGCGTGGAGAACTGCGGGATTATCGCGATCTCGACGCCCTCCAACTTCGAGTGCAATGGCAAGAAGTACACCACCATCGAGCTGGCGGACATCAGGCAGGGCAAGGGGTCGGTGCCGCCCACTATACAGCCGGTAGTCCCGAGGAGCGGATTTCAGCGATGAGAACGAAAAAAATCGTTGGGGTGTTGGGGATGCTCGCGGTAATCGCCGCAGCATTGATTCCTTTGCGGGCTTCCGCGCAGCTTGCGGCGGGAATAACCGCCGAGCAATTGTTCGTCGATCCCAAAAGTGGCCAGGTCTTTATCCGGCCCGCACGCGGCCGCGTGCCGCTGAAGATTCAGGGGGTAACCAGCGCCGATATCGAGCAGCAGGTCACGCAAAAGGTCGACGAGAAGGTGCGGGCCTCGGAGATCCGGCGGGAGGCGAGCAACGCCGAACTGCAGGCCAGCAATGCTACGCTTCAGAAACAGGTTTCGGCGATGCAGCCGGCCTGGAAGTCGTACGCCACTAGTTTCGGCAGCCGGATCAAGATCGGTACGTTGTGGTATGCCGATTGGGGGATGTACACGCATACCGGCTGGGGTCCGCAGTTCGCGGAGAACCTAAACCCGCCTGGTCCGGGGAACAATTTCTATAACTCGTTCGACATCACCCGGGCCTACATCAACCTGCTGTTCACGCCGATGGATGACTGGACGTTGCGGGTCACCCCGGACATCTACCGGACGATCGGGTCGTCGAATCAGAAGTTCGGCACCAACCAGTCGCTGGGCAGCAACCTCAACGGCAACCTCGGCTATCGTCTGAAGTACACCTACCTGCGCTATGGCGCCGCCTTGAAATCGTGGCAGGCGGCGAAGAGCGACACGATCACTTTCGGGACGCAGCCCAACCCGTTGATCGACTGGGAGGAGCAGCTCTTCGGATATCGATACGTCACGCTGGTGCCTTGGAACTACATCGGCCTCTCCGCTTCGCACACCGGTCTTTCGATTCAGGGGCCGATAAACTTCAACGAGAAGCAGTATCTCGACTACGACGCTGGCGTTTACGACAACGGCAGCTTCCGCACCACCGAAGCGGCCAACACCAAGGAAGCGATGATACGCACGTCCTTCTACCCGTTCGGTGCAAAGTGGCGTTTCGATGGGCTGGGGCTGACCGGCTTCTTCAACTACGGCTACGGCAACACGACTCCCGACGCGGCGCAGTTACCCACCACGAGCAAGGGGCCGAACTCGGCGATCTACCGTATGGCCGCGCTGCTTCATTACACCACGGAGCAGATGGGAGTCGCCTTCGAGTATGACCTTGGGAAGAACGCTTTCAGCTCGGGCAATTTCTTCTCGGCCAGCGGACCGCCGCAGCAGTTCGGAACGACCCCGGCCCCGCCAGCGTACGCCGGGTTCAATACGATGGTGAACGGAATTCTGAATAGTGGTCAAGCCCGCGAGGAGGGGTTCGACTTCTTTGGTCACTACCACTTCCCGGATACGCCGTTCACGGTGTTCGGCCTGTTCCAGTGGTTCCTGCCGAACACCAAGGTCAGCAAGAACCCGATTGACTTCGAGCGCTATGCGGTGGGAGTGAGTTATCAGTACAACGAGTTCCTGCGCTTCGCGCTCGATAGCCAGGCGCTGATGTTCTATCACCAGCAGTTCACGTTCCCGGATGGACAAGTGACCGGGGTTGATAGTGACACTCCGTTCGCGGTGCCACGCGATACGCACGCGCTGTTCCTCAACCTGGAGTTCAACTACTGAGGAACTGAGCGCGTCATTCAGCAACACGCCGGCGAGTTCCATCACGGGGCCCGCCGGCGCTTTTTTGGCTGCGCGTGGCCGGTTGCTTGATTGAAACCCGCTCGGCCAAACCGATATATACTGCGTGCATGCGAAACCTCATCCTGGGCCGAATCGGCGGCGCAATGCTGGTCCTCATAATCGTCAGCGGATGCGCCGAAACCCCCCAGCAGAAGGCCCAGCAGATGGAACCGCTGCTTTCGGCAGCGGGGTTCCATATGCATCCTGCCGATACTCCGGAGCGCGAGAACGCGCTGAAGGCGCTGACGCAATACAAGATGCGCTACTACACGAAGGGCGGAAAGCTGCACTACTGGTACGCCGACCCCGACTTTTGCGCTTGCGTCTACGTGGGTAGCGAGGCCAGCTACCAGCGGTTCCAGAAGCTCAGGCTCGAACAGCGGATGGCCAACGAGCAGGCACAGGCTGCCCAGCTCGACGAGGAGGCCGCCCAACAGGAAGAGATGAATCTGTCGTTCTGGCCATACGACCCGATGTGGTAGGCGGGCTGGCGGCGGAGGGCGCCCGCTCCCCCGGCTGCGCCGATGATGGGCTACAGCTATTTGACGGGGCGTTTTGCAACGACATGAAGACGATTCCGCAAAGACGCAGCGCCGCGGTCTCGGCCGGCGCGCGTTGCCTGCTCTCGTCCGTGGCGGCGGTGGCACTGATCGTGACGGTTGCAATCGGCGGCATCGTCACGAATGCCGCGGCGCAGAGCTCTACCGTTGATCGGGTGGCGAGCGAGGCGTTAACCGGCGATCTCCGCCAGCACCAGCTGCCTCTGGTCGGAGCCTCGGTCTCGAGAGCGGGTGACGGCAGCACACAGGTGATGCTCTACGGTTACGTCGCCACGCAGCAGGGCAAGCAAAACGCGGCGGCGCGCGCGGCAAAATATTTTAAGCATGATCCGCGCCTCGCGCTGGTGAATCGCATCACCGTCAATCCGGAAATCAGGAACCTCGGTTCCGCTTCGAACAGCGCAGCGGCGGGCGCGCCCGACGCCGGGAGGTACTCGGCGCCTGCCAGTTCGTCGTCGACGAGTACTCTCACTTGGGACCAGGTCTACCGGGAGATTCAGCAGGGCGGTATCCATCCTGCACCCGACCCCGGGGACAGTTCGTCCTCGCCCTGGTAGTCGCCGCCGGGTCGCGATTGCGCTGCGGCATGATAGAATTTCGGGCGCCGTGGCTGACAAGGTAATCGTGCTTCACGATTCCCCGGCGAGCGCCGAGGGCGCGCGATTTCGTATCAAGTATGCCGAGCTGCTCAACCCCGCCCAGCTCGACGCCGTGTGCCATCGCGACGGACCGCTACTGGTGGTGGCGGGCGCGGGATCCGGCAAGACGCGCACCCTCATCTACCGGGTCGCCCGGCTGATCGAGAGCGGCGTGCCATCCGGCGCGATCCTCCTGCTGACCTTCACTCGCCGCGCGGCGCAGGAGATGCTCCGCCGGGTCGAGGGCCTGCTCGGCGAGCGCGCCCGGGGCGTTGCCGGGGGAACGTTTCATTCCTTCGCGAATACCGTGCTGCGCCGTTACGGCGCTCCGCTCGGCCTCAAGCCCAATTTCACGATTCTTGACCGCTCGGATATGGAGGATGTCCTCAACCTCATTCGCACCCGGATGGGACTCGCTTCGCGCGATCGCCGCTTCCCGAAGAAGAACACGCTGGCCGAAGTGATCAGCATGGCGCGCAACAAGGGGCGCAGCCTCGCCGACGAAATTGCCGTCGATTTCCCGCAGTTGGCCGAGTCCGAAAGCGAAATCCTGAAGATCGCCGGGCAATACGAAAGCTACAAACGCGAGCGCGGGCTGCTCGATTACGACGATCTGCTCTACCGTCTGGCCGAGCTGCTCGAGAATCACGAGCCGGCGCGCCGGCGCCTCGCCGCCAGCTATCGCTACATCATGATCGACGAGTACCAGGACCCCAACCTGGTGCAGGCCAAGATCGTGCGGCTGCTGGGCGCCGGGCAGCGCAACGTGATGGCGGTGGGGGACGACGCCCAATCGATCTATTCGTTTCGCGGCGCCAACTTCCGCAACATCCTGGAGTTCCCGAACCTGTTCCCCGGCACGCGCATCGTCAAGCTGGAAGAGAACTACCGCTCCTTCCAGGGCATCCTCGACGTCGCCAACGAGGTGATTTCGCGCGCCACCGAGCGTTATACCAAGGCGCTGTTCACGCAGCGCCGCGGCGAGATCCGCCCGCTGCTGGTGCGCGCGCAGGACGAGCACATGCAGTCGCGATTCGTCGCCCAGCGTATCCTCGAACTGCGCGAGGAAGGCACCCCGCTCGGCGAAATCGCCGTGCTGTTCCGCTCCAGCTTCCATTCATTCGATCTCGAACTCGAGTTGCAGCGCCGCGATATCCCGTTCGTCAAGCGCGGCGGCTTCAAGTTCATCGAAACTGCTCATATCAAGGACGTGCTGGCCCATCTGCGGGTGGTCGCGAACCCGACCGACCCGGTCTCATGGCTGCGCATCCTGATGCTGGTGCCGGGGATCGGGCATCGCGGCGCCGAACGTCTGATCGAGGTGGTCTCGGACGCCGACGATCCCACGGCGGCGCTCGCGTCGGCGATCGGCGGGAAGAGCGGCGCGCGCGCGGGATCGGCAACGGCCGGCGCGCGGCTGCTAGCGCTCTTTCAGGACCTGCGCGGCGCGGTGAAGACGCCGGCGGAGCAGGTCGGGATGGTGCTCGAATACTACCTGCCGCTGATGCGCGAGGCGTACCCCGACGACTACCCCAAGCGCCAGCGCGACCTGGAGCACTTTCATACCATCACCGGCCGCTATCGAAGCCTCGAATCGATGCTCGCCGACATGGCGCTGGAGCCGCCCAGCGATTCGCTCGGCGATGTGCTCGCGGTCGATGCCGAGGAAGGCTACCTGACGCTCAGCACGATCCATTCGGCCAAGGGGCTCGAATGGCGGGCCGTGTTCCTGATCTGGGCCGCCGACGGCCGCTTCCCCGGTCCGATGAGCGTCGCACCGGACGAGCTGGAAGAGGAGCGCCGCCTGATGTACGTGGCGAGCACGCGCGCCCGCGACGAACTCTACCTGACCTATCCGATTCAGATGTTCGACCGTAACACGGGCTATGTGCTGGGCCGCGTGTCGCGCTTTCTCGAAGACCTCGGGCCGGAAATCCTGCCCGCCGCGACCCTGGAAGAGGCCGAGGAAAATCCGCCGCAGAGCTAGGCCGCGAGCTTGAGATAGTGGCTCGCGATCTCGCGCCCGATCAGCTCCATCTGTTTGGGCCAGTCCTCGGGCGTCGCGATCGGCCAGAGCACGAACTTGTCGAGTCCCGCCGCCACGTAATCCTGCATCCGCGCGAGGATGTCGTCGGGCGAGCCGTAAACTGATCGCTTCAGCACCGCGTCGCCGTCGACGGCGCCGATCCGCCAGAGCTTCGGGTCGATTTCCTCGAGCGCCCGCTGCTTGGAGGTGCTGATGCGGCAGCGGAGGATCAGCCCCGACTCGATGCGCGCATGCTCGCGGCCGAAGCCTTTGGCGTAGTCGCGGATCGAGGTCATGTGCGCGGCAAACTCGTCGGGCGTCTGGAAGGAAGCGAAGTAGCCGTCGCCCAGCCTGGCGGTGCGCATCAGCGCACTCTTCGATTGGCCGCCGATCCAGAGATCGATCGTGCCGAAGTCGTTGTTGGTGCGCGGCGCCGGGCGCGGATCGATCGAGACGTTTTCGAAGCTGTAAAATTTTCCCGCGAAGCTGACCCGCGGTTCGAGCCAGACCTTGCGCAGGATCGCGATTCCTTCATCGAGCCGCGCGCCCCGCGATTCGAGCGGGATTCCGCAGGCCGCGTAATCCTCGAGGTTGGCGCCGGTCCCGACCGCCATCACGATCCGCCCCCGGGCCAGGTAGTCGAGCGAGGCGAACGCCTTCGCGGCGATCAGCGGATGGCGCAGGTTGAGCAGATAGACGCTCGGCCCGAGCCTGATTTTCGAGGTGCGCGAGGCGATCAGCGAGAGCGTGGCGACCACGTCGAGCTCGGGCGTCGGCGCGAGCAGATGGTCGGAGAGCCAGAACGAATCGATTCCCCATTCCTCGGCGCGCTCGGCGACCCGCGCGATCGTCTCGGGCGCCGGCATCCCGAGCCGCCAGAGCCCCAGTCCCACGCCGACCTTGATCTGTTTCATGGTAACGCGCTCCCTGTTTGCCTGACTGCTTCACAGATACTAACATGCGGCGCACCTGATGAACTCGCGACAACCGGATGGCAGCAATGCTTCGGTCACGGTGACCGTACTCGGAACGGGTGATGCGTTTTCCAGCCACGGCCGGTTCAACGCGGGCTACCTGATCGAGGCGGGCGGCTACCGCATCCTGATGGAGGCCGGCCCGACTATCCTGGCTGCGCTGAAACGGGCCGGAATCCGCCCCGCCGATATCGACCTTATATTGATTAGCCATCTGCACGGCGACCACTTCGGGGGCGTGCCGTTCCTGTTCCTGGAGTATACGTACGAGAGTCCGCGCCGGACCAGGCTGACGATCGCCGGGCCGCAATATCTCGAAAGCCGCTCGCTGACCCTGGTGCGTGCGATGTTCCCGGGCACCGCGGCGCTCCAGCTCGCGCGCAAGAGCCGATGGATTGTGATCGCGCCGGGCGACAAGCCCCGGCTCGGGCCGGCCCGCATCGCGGCGATCCGGACGCCACATATGAAACGCTACAAGTCGCTCGCCTTCCGCATCGAGATTGCCGGGCGCACGATCGTCTTCTCCGGCGACACCGGATGGACCGAGGAGCTGGTGCCGTTCGCCGCCGGCGCCGACCTGTTCCTCTGTGAATGCACCTACTTCGAGAGCAGCCACCTGACCTTCCATCTCAATTATCCGCGGCTCGAGAAGGAACGCGATCGCCTGCGGGTCAAACGGATGGTGCTGACCCATCTGGGACGCGAAGTGCTGGATCGCGGGCCCGAGATCGCGATGGAGATGGCCTCGGACGGCATGCGGATCGAGGTCTAACGGGCGCTCGACCCGGCCTCGCGGACAAGATTATGCTCGCGTAGCCCGCCATGCGGCGCTGACTCCTGGGAGCATCGTGAATGGGAATCGCTGATGGAAAGACCGCCCTGGTGGTCGGCGTCGCCAACGACAAGAGCCTCGCGTTTGCAATCGCCCAGGAGTTGAGGGCGCAGGGCGCGGCCGTCGCGCTCACCTACCAGGGCGAAATCCTCGAGAAGCGCGTGCGGCCGCTGGCCGAGCAGATCGGTGCCGAGGTGATTGGCGAGCTCGACGTGAACGACGACCGGCAGATCGGCGCCGTGATGGCCCGGGTCGGCGAAAAGTTCGGCGGGCTCGACATGCTGGTGCACGCGGTGGCGTTCGCCGAACGCGAGGATCTGCGCGATCGCTTTTTGAACGTCAACCGCACGAACTTTTCACGGGCGCTGGAAATCAGCGCCTACTCGCTGGTAGCGCTCGCGCGCGCGGCGGAGCCGTTGATGGAGGCGCGCGGGGCTGGCGCGATCCTGACGCTGAGCTACCTGGGCGCGGTCCGCGCGATCCCCAACTATAATGTGATGGGTGTGGCGAAAGCGGCTCTGGAAGCCTGTGTGCGCTACCTCGCGATGGATCTCGGGGGCAAGGGGATCCGCGTCAATGCGCTCAGCGCCGGTCCGGCCCGCACCCTCTCCTCCTCGGCGATTCGCGACTACTTCAGCATGGCCCATCACGTCGAGGAGCGCGCACCGCTCAAACGCGCGATGAAGACCGAGGAAGTCGGCAAGATGGCCACGGTGCTGCTGAGCGATCTTTCAAGCGGCGTGACCGGCCAGACCATCTACGTCGACGTGGGTTATAATATCGTCGGCTGAGGCTCATCCAAAGGGAGCGTTTGCGATGGCAATAATTCCGGTCCCGCAACTCAAGGATAATTTCGCCTACCTGGTGGTCGACGATGCCGTCAAGCAATGCGGCGTGGTCGATTGCGCGGAAGCCGACAAGGTGCTGGCGGCGGTAAAACGCGAAGGCGTCCAGCTTATCGCCGTGCTCTCGACGCATTGGCATCCCGATCACGTGGGCGGCAATCTCGACCTCGTAAAGGCCGTGCCGGGACTCAAGGTCTACGGCGCGCGCGCCGAGAACGGCAGGATTCCGGGAGTGACCGACCTGCTGGACGACGGCGGCGTCATCCGAATCGCGTCGCTCGAGGCGCGCGTGCTCGGAATCCCGGCGCATACCAACGGCCATGTCGCCTATTATTTTCCCGCGCTGAAGGCGGTCTTCTCGGGCGATACGCTGTTTATCGCCGGATGCGGCCGGGTGTTCGAGGGCAAGGCCGACACCATGCTCGCGTCGCTGCGCAAGCTCGCCTCGCTGCCCGACGAGACCCGCGTTTACTGCGGGCACGAGTACACGCAGCGTAATCTCGAATTCGCGCTCACGCTCGAGCCGAACAATCCCGACCTGAAATCCAAGTACGAGTGGACGCTCAAGACCCGGGCGGCGGGCAACTGGACGATCCCGTCGACCGTCGGCGACGAGAAGCGCTTCAACCCGTTTCTGCGTGTCGACAGCCCCGAGTTGCGCGCCAATCTGAAGCAGCGCGATCCCGCGCTCAGTGACGATCCGGTGGCGATCTTCGCCCGCGCGCGCGAATTGAAGGACCGCTTCTAGCGATCCAAGTCCGGGGCTGGCGCCGCGGGCGCCGCCAGCTAGAAGGGCCGCATGATCACCATCACGAGAATCGCGAGCAGCGCCACGCTTACCAGGCCATGGACGGCCTGAAACTCGCGTCGCGTCGCAGCCGCCGGCCGGTCGCCGATTCGCCGGCTGCGCAGGTACATCCAGACATGCAGCGCGATGAGCAGGCCGACCAGGGCCAGCTTCACGTGCATCCATCCGTGGCGCATCACCTCCGGCTCGTTGATCACGATCAAAATTCCGAAAACGATCGTAATCGCTGCGCCGGCGTTGCAGGCCGAGTTGAAGAGCCGATGCGCGAGCCTGAGAATCGCGGCCTGTCCGGCGCCGCTCTCGTCAACCGCCGCCGCCAGCATCGTGCTCACGATCAGCAGGCCGCCGATCCAGAAAATCACCCCGAACAGATGAAAAACGATAAACCATTTCACGCCTGTTTCCCCCGGCCGGCTGAAGTTGAGCGCGTTGCGGGCAGCAGTGCCAGCGCCGCGGCGGCCAGCGCGGCGCTTGCGAGATAGGGCGCGGCGGGCCCCAAGAATTGATACGCGAGGCCGCCGCCGATGGGCCCCGCGATTCGCGCCAGCGACATCGCCGACTGATTCAGCCCCAATACTTCGCCCTGGAGATGACGTTCGGCGCTTTTTGAAATGAGGGTCGCGACCGCGGGGCTCGCGAACCCATAGCCGAGTGAAAGCAGGGCCAGAAAGATCAGCAGCGCGGCGTGCGAGCCGAGACTGGCGAGCGGCGCGATTCCGATGATGAACACCAGCATCCCGGCCAGCAACACACCCCTTTCGCCCACCCGTGCGACGAACTTGCCCAGCAGATAGCCCTGCGCCACCGCCTGGATCAATCCGGCGTACGCGAGCAGCGCGCCCACCCCGAGCGCCCCGTAACCATAGACCGCCGCGACCATGATCGCGAAGGTTACCTCGAATGCCGCCATCGCCGCCGTGAGCAGAAACGCGATCGCGAACAGGCGCATCAGGAACGGATTCGCGAGATCGCGCGAAAAGCCCGTGAAGCGCGAGGCGGCCGAGATCAGATCGATCCGCGTCCCGGGCTCGGGCGGATGCGATTCGGGTAATGCCAGCGCCGCAAAAATCAGGTTGGCGAAGGTCAGCGCGGCGGCGAAGAACACCGGCGTGCGCAGGCTCGCATGGCCGAGCAAGCCGCCGATCGCCGGCCCCAGCACAAAGCCGAGTCCGAAGGCCGCGCCGATCATCCCCATCCCGCGCGCGCGCTCGGACTCAGCCGTGGTGTCGGCGATGTAGGCCTGAGCGGTCGAGATGGTCGCGGCGCACAACCCGTGAATCGCGCGCGACAGGAGCAGCGTGGCGAACGAGCCCGCGAAACCATATATGACGTAGCTGACCGAAGATCCGAAGAGCCCGAGCATGATGATCGGGCGCCGCCCGATCCGATCCGACACGCGGCCCAGGATGGGTGCGCAAACGAACTGTGCGGCGGAATAGATCGCGAAGATCAGTCCGATGCCGCCGGCCGCGATATGCATCCGCTCCGCGAACAGCGGCAGAAACGGAATCACGATGCCGAAGCCGAGCAGATCGATGAAAACCGTCAGGAACAGAATCAGCCGCGATGCGTGGCTGGGCCGGGCGCTGGACGGCGGCGCTTGCCTGAGTGACTCAATCGTTGGCATTGTTTGGATGGCGTGCGTGCTGAGAAAACCGCATGTGGCGCGCACAGTCAAGCCGACGTAACGGGCGGGCGGCGGGAGGCCGATGGGCGGCGCCGCTAATAAATCGAGGTAACAGATGGGTGGCTATTCCTCCGAACTCAAGCGCAAGACGATAGCCGCGGAGCGCGCCGCCGAACTGGTCCAATCGAACAGCTGGCTCGACTTTGGATTCGGGCTGGGCCAGCCCGACCTGTTCGACCAGGCGCTCGCCGCACGCGTGCCGAAGCTTGAGGGCGTGAAGATCCGCGGATGTCTCACGATGCGGCCGCGGGCGAGCGTCGAGGCCGATCCCGCGGCGCGCCGCGTCAGCTTTCTGTCCTGGTATTTCTCCGGGCTCGATCGCGCGCTGCACGACAAGGGACTGTGCCATCACATCCCGATGAACTTCGGCGAGGCTCCCGACTACTACCGCCGCTTCAACCAGGTCGACCTCGCGGTGCTCAAGACCACGCCGATGGACGAGCACGGATTTTTCAACTTCGGCCTGTCAGTCAGCTATCACAAGGCGGTCACCGAGAAGGCGAAGACCGTGATCGTCGAAACCAACGCCAGCATGCCTTACGCCTACGGCGTCGAAAACGGCGTGCATATCAGCGAGGTCGACTACGTGATCGACGCGGGCAGCTCGCCGCTCCCCGAGCTCCAGAACCCGCCGGGCGGCCCGGTCGAGCAAAAAGTCGCCGCGCTGATCGCGCCGGAAATCGAGGACGGCGCCTGCATCCAGATCGGGATTGGCGCGATGCCCAACGCGGTCTGCGAACTGCTGGCCGAATCGCCGATCAAAGAGCTGGGCGTCCATACCGAGATGTTCGTCGACGCGCTGATGACGCTCTATGAAACCGGCAAGGTGACTGGCGCGCACAAGCGGCTCAATCGCTACCAGATGAGCTATTGCTTTGCGGCCGGATCGGCGCGCATGTATCGGTTTCTCGATCGCAACGCCGCCTGCTTTACCGGCCCGGTCGACTACACGAACCTGCCGCATAACATCATGCAGAACGATCGCGTGGTCGCGATCTGCAACGCCGCGCAGGTCGACCTGACCGGTCAGGCCTGCTCCGAATCGGCGGGCATCCGGCAGATCAGCGGCACCGGCGGCCAACTGCAGTTCATCCGCGGCGCCTACGCGTCGCACGGCGGCAAGGCCTTCCTGTGTCTCGCCTCGACCTACGAACGCGGAGGCCGGCGCGAAAGCCGGATCGTCGCGCGCATCGCCGACTCCAATATCGTGACGACGCCGCGCACCGACGTGATGTACGTCGTGACCGAGTACGGGATGGTCAATCTGAAGGGCAAGTCGGTGCCGGAGCGCGCGCGCGCACTGATCGGAATCGCGCATCCGGATTTCCGCGAAGAGCTGGAGCGAACGGCGCGCGAGTCGCGGCTGCTGCCGCGTTCGTTCTTCTAGCGATTGTTCGCGGCCGAGCCGGCGAAGCGGTAGATGAGTTCGTCCGAGCGGGCATAACCGAGCTCCCGCCGGATCAGGCGCTCGAGGTAGCGATCGTCGGATTTCAGGCTCCCGAGCCGCCGTGCCAGGCCCTCATTTTCGGCCGTCAGCTCATCGCGCACCGTCTCCAGGCGCGTCTGATGTTGGCGCAGCACTACCAGGTCCCGCACGCCCCTCGGGCCCTTGACGCAATCGAAGGCGAGCCCCGCCGTCGCCACGGCAAGGATTAGCGTTGGCCAGACGCGGCGCAGATGATTGCTTAAGTCGGGCATCGCGATAATCCTAAGGTTTCGCCATCGCTCCGGCAAGCGTGCCTAATCCTGAACGACCTTCTAATTTTCTGAAAAGGTCTATCGTTGCAGCGTTCTCCTCCTTTTAGAATATTTTTATAAATATCGCTTGACCATCTTGATTGTGGAATAACGTTTTTATATATTCGCGTCCACGAGGTGGAGATTAGGTTGGCCACCTATTAGTTTTGGTGCTTGTCCAGCAGAGGGCGCTTGCAGAGGAGGTATCTATGCCAGTTAAGAGGAAAGCTAAACGCACTGTTCGCAAATCCAAACCGAAGCTAAAAAGAGCTATGAAGAAGAAAGCTGGCAAGAAAAAGAAGAAGTAACCGCCAAAATTTTTTCCCCTGAGAAATAGTTCTCAGGGGCTGGCTACAGATGCCGGGCTTACTGCTGGATTAAGCCGGGGCGATGATGCCTCGTACGACCGAAAGGGCTCCCGTAACCGGGGGCCCTTTCTTTTTCGTCTGATATGTCCCCTATTTTTTGCGGGATACATTCCGTAATTCTTTCAGGTCTGCCAATCCGTTAATTCCTTCTCGTCTGATATATTCCCCAAGGCCGCTGGTTTATCGGCCGATCAACAAGCCGAGCCAACTCACGCCCAGCCCCGCGAACATCGCAACCAGCGGCACGATCTTTTCCTGACCCGGCCGCTTCATCTGCGGCAGGATGTCCGAGGTCGAGATCGCCAGGAAGCTGCCCGCCGATACCGCGATCGCGGCGCCGACGACGACGTCGTTCGCCCGTTCCAGCATGGCCCACGTCAGGAGCGCGCCGGCCGGTATCGAGAGCGCGAACAGCCCCATCCAGAGCACGATCGCGCGCGGCGACCAGTGATCGAGCAGCAGCAGGCTGGTGAGCGCGAAGGCAGTCGGAATCGTGTGCGCGATAATCGCCAGCAGCACCGCGGTTCCCAGCACAGGCCGCTGATAGGTCGAACTCAGCGCCAGCCCGTCGAGCAGGCTGTGAAATGAGAGCCCCGCATAGGCGGTGACGCCCAGATGAATATGATGCGCCGCGCCGTGCTCGCCGGGATGCTCCGGGTGCGGATGCACGACCAGGAAATGCTCGAGCACGAAGATCGCGAGGAAGCCGGCCAGCAACGCGCCGCCGAGCCCTGGACCCTTCACCAGCGCGGCGCTCTCCGGGATCATGTCGAAGAAGGCCGCGCCCAGCAGGATGCCGCCGGAAAAGCTGACCGGGATGATCAGGCTGCGGCCCGACCGGTTGCCGAGCAGCGGCGTGAGACTGCCAAGGATCGACGCGATCGCGATCGCGGCAAGGTAGAGCAGGAAGGTTGCGTCCATTGAAATCAGTGTTCGCTAGCATAGCGCCGCGCGGTGTCACAAGCTGGCCGCCGCGATTGCAGGCCTTCCAGGCCGCGGCCTAGACTTGAAGCTGGAGGATCGACCGATGGCATCGAATCTGTTGATCGAATCCGGCCAGGGGTTGGTCACGCTGACCATGAACCGGCCCGAAAAGCGCAACCCGCTCTCCTCAGAGATGATGAAGGAACTGATCGCGACGCTGCGCGAAATCGGCGCGCAACGCGAACCACGGGCGGTGATTCTCGCCGGGCGCGGCGCGGCCTTCAGCGCCGGCCACGATCTCGCCGAACTGCGCAGGCGCGAGCTCTCCTTTTATCGCGAGATCTTCGATCTCTGCAGCGAGCTGATGACCACCATCCAGCGCATCCCGCAGCCGGTCGTCGCGAGCGTCGGCGGGGTGGCGGCTGCCGCCGGATGCCAGCTGGTCGCGACCTGCGATCTCGCGGTCGCAGCGCAAAGCGCGCGCTTTGCGACGCCGGGCGTCAAGATCGGGCTCTTCTGCTCGACCCCGATGGTCGCGCTGTCGCGCGCCGTCGGCCGCAAGCATGCGATGGAAATGCTGCTCTCGGGCCGCATGATCGACGCGCAGACCGCCGAGCGGTGGGGGCTCGTGAATCGCGTGGTGCCCGATGCCGAACTGGCAGGCGAGACCCGCCGGCTTGCGCTCGAGATCGCCGACGCGAGCCCGCTTACGATCGCGATCGGCAAGCAGGCGTTCTATGCGCAGATCGATCTCGACCAGGCCAAGGCTTACGATTACACCCGGGAAGTGATGTCGCAGAATGCGATGGCGGCCGACGCGCAGGAAGGGATCGGCGCCTTCCTCGACAAGCGCCAGCCGGCCTGGTGCGGCCGATGAATTGATTACGTCGCCGCCTTTTGTTAAATAAGAGTATGGCACTGTTCTCGAAGGCCACCCAAAATTTATTCACGAGGTAGTAAAGGCCCGCGGCATGCTGCGGGCTCTTTTGCATTCAGGGAGAGCACGGCGATGGCATACCATGAGGAGCTTCGCGAAGGCCTGACTTTCGACGACGTCCTCCTGCTGCCCCAGGCCTCCGACCTGCTGCCTTCGGACTGCGA